>NZ_JAVGCZ010000048.1:0-19780 GCF_052928425.1 Glutamicibacter sp. BSL13 | reverse complement strand
AACAGTGGAACCCGGCACCCACACCAGTGACCATGGTGGCAGCAGCGACCCCGAAACCAGGGAAAGCCGCCGACTCTGGGAAAAACCGGAAATCAGCGGCCCTCAACGCCACGATGAAACCGCTGGGCTAGGAGTGCTCCAATTGTTTTCCCCCTGCACCTCACTCTTTGATATATATGAGCAGCCGCTAGCAATCCAGCTGGTAGCCCTGGTTGACATCCAGCCCGAGGGGTGATTATCGTTATCGACTTGATATCAATCCGTTCGAGTTTCCTAAGATTCCGTTGCTATGGTTGAGTTTCATCAAACCGGCACACGAAATGTGTTGGAAAACGAATCGGAGGATAAGTGAGAACCAATCTCAAGCGAGTTCTTGCTCTTGCTGTCGCGTCAATTCTCGCGACAGCTACATTCACTTCACCGGCTTTGGCCTCTACGTCTCTGGCTGATGAAAGCGGCAAAATTTCCATAGAGGATCTTCGTACGAACTTACCTAAGGGAGAGCGCGTAAAGTTTGACAAACTCTCGTTAAGTCAGCAGGAAGCCGTACTATCTGCGGCGCTTGATCCGGAATCAATGTTTAATGCCGGGCGAGGCAAATGGAAATCAGTCAAAGAAGAGACTGTTGGCGGGGCCGAAGAATCCGTCAGCGAGCCTTCAGTTTCGATCGCACAGCCAGCGGCGACGGTTAGGCGGAAAACTGACACTCATAAGAAAACCTGGTCGATGCTTGGTATCAAGTATGCTTCACTTGAGGCACGTATGACGTACCGGTATAACGGGTCAAAGGTAACGTCAATCGACAGTTGCGGAGGGTTTTATACAAATATCGTACCGCTGAGATCTGTTCAGTCTATACCAACATCTTACCGGGAGAGCAAGAATACGAAGGCTGTCTGCGAGATCACATGGCACATCTCTAAAAGTGGTGGAATTCAGAACGGAAAGTCTGTCCAGGGGTTGAGGGTGAGTGGAAAGGGTAAGCGTATTGCGTACTGGGATTACGATGCTTGAGCTTGATGTTTTTGAAATGACGTTCATTGCTGCCTGGCTTTTAGCCGTCACTCTAAGCGTCTGGGTGGTGCTCGGAAATCGGTCATTAAAGAATGTTGTAGTCTTGGTGGTTGCCATTGTGGTTCCAGTCATTGGCACTGCTATTGGGCTTGTGGCCTTTGCGTGCGAAGTCGCACGCCGGTCAAGGAGCCGTCGGATCTCTCCCTAGTTTTCCGCGTGTTCAACCTAGGCTTGTGCTATTGACGATGGCAGAGAATTTTCAGCAAGACTCAAAAGTCTCTTAAGGAATTCAATAGCGCTGTGGTCCTGTGCTATTGGGTCATTGCTGAGGGCTGGCCGCAGGAGACCGCGGCGACGAATCCGCTGCAGGATGCCGTCACGAACCTCGGCCAGCCCGACTAAACAAGAACCGCCCCGTTCACCACCCCGCTCGCAGGGTGGTGAACGGGGCGATCTTTTTTGCCTCGACTACTAGCCAACCGGACAGTGGCCGTTGAATAATGAACACTCTCGATAGCACTGTGCAGCCAATGTTGTTTCGAGGACGCCTATTTGGGGGCTCCAGGGACGCGTAGATCTTGGGGGACTCTACGCGCCCCTAGCTACCTCGACGGGCAATGACCCTTGGGAGTCTGCCATTGACCGCCACCAGCGAACTGGCCTCCGAATACTCTAGGATGCACCGCTTCACCGGGCAAGGGGTAAGCGGGTTTTTGTTCTTCTATTACACACTAGTCAGCCGTCGGTGGACGCTCCCTAAGTATCGTTGACGGGCGCAACCGGGTAGCAGTATGGTTGGGTCACTCCGGTACTTCCGGAATATGCAACCTCCATTGCAAGGTGGTGCCGCGAAAGTGCGAGCAAGACCTCGCGGCACCACCGGAGGACTGATTGTTGGTCGAACGAAAGGAACGCCTATGGGCCTGGGAGACAAGATCAAGAACAAGGCACAAGAAGTATCCGGCAAGGTCAAGGAGAGCGTTGGCGACGCCACCGACAACGAGAAGCTGCAGGCCGAAGGCGTGAAGGATCAGGCTGCCGCATCGGCGAAGCAGGCTGGCGAGAGCGTCAAGGACGCAGCTAAGGACGTCAAGAACGACTTGACCAACTAGAACAGAACCGCCCCACCCTCTACGTGAGGGTGGGGCGGTTTCCTGCGTTTGCGAGATAATCAAACCAAGTTCAGAGCGAGCCATGCGATGTAAGCCTCTAGGCTTATCTCTCGATTGATCAAGGATAGAAGAGTTCTGCCTGCTTCCTCGTTTGGCACCTGGCGAATCTCGAACCCTTTTGCAGACATGTAGGACATGCCAGCAATCCAGCTAGTTCGCTTGTTTCCTTCAGCAAAACCGTGAGCAGTTGCCAATCCGTGGATCAGTGCCCCAGTTTGCTCAGGAACCGTCGGGTAGAGAACGTTGCCCGCAAATGTGTGCAACGGTCGACCTAGGGCTCCCAGGATCTTGCCCTTGTCAATTACGGCATGTGGCTCGTAATCGCGAAGAACGATCTTATTAATCTTGACCACCGTCTCAAAAGAAAGACAGTGAGAGCTCAACGGGTTACAAGCCAATCCAGCGTATCGGCCCACTTGCTGATCTGGCTGTTGATAATGGTCTCCGGGACATCAACACACGGGGCAATGCCCGTGGCAGGAGCAACGGGCACGTCAGAGCCCCGTAGTGACTGCAGGACGTAGGTGGACTTCATAGTTTCCTCACGTAATGAGTTCTTGCTCGGTGCGGTCTCCGGAAGGTTTCCCCTCGCTTCAAGCCATGGGCGTTCAGCATGGGTACGTTCTATCAATTGTTCTTTAGTCATTGACCCATAGAAGCTCAAAACTGAATCGACTACGGCCTTCTGCCTGGGCGACAACGCTTCTACATTCGCGTCCGGGATACGGGTTGAGAAAGGATGTTTTTCATATTTGTTAACCCGGTGTAGTTCAGAGCAAGCCGGCCCATCTTTCCAAGCCTGGAATCCCTCATCAAAGATCGGGTCACCATCCCAAGCTAATGACCACGCCTTAGCGTAGTAGGTCAACTTCTGGAGTACCCAAGCATCAACCCATTGATTTTTCCGGTCGTAAATGTACTGGGCCACATCAATAATTTTTGCCACGGTTACCCCCTTCGGTTGTCAGTACGTGCGCTTACCCACAAGTCCTGTGGATAACATGTTGACAATTCAATCTTATATGTGCACAGAACCGAATAACAGAGCCTAGCCCTATCCGTTACGTCACTGTTAGCTGGGAATGCACACCCGTATGACAAGTCACCATGTACCATTAGGCCGCCTGCTCGGCATACTCGCGCACCCCCCAAACGTCCAATTGTGGATTCTCGATCAGATCCCAAGTGACCATTTCCGAACGCGGGTTATTTCCGAGCCGCACCTGCACCCGCCATACGGCGTAGTCGATTCTGGATCCGCTGTTCTTGCGCGCACTATACTCCGGGTCTTTCCACCACTGGATACGTTCGAACCACCGTTGGGGCTGGACTGCTACCTGCCAGACTCGGCCTTGACGACGGATCTTCCAAGGTTCGCCGGCGGAAGTGAAGAGGATTTCGACTGACTCCATGCCTGCCAAGCTATCGATGCAGGCCGACAGAATGGTTACCCAAACGCGCTGTCAGCGATGGACGCTCCCCGAGCGTGAGCATCCTCAAGCAGATGGCTATAGCGGTCCACCGTGGTTTTCACTGACTCGTGGCCCATGCGCCGCGAAAGTTCGTACATGTCCATGCCGGCGGCCAGCATCATGGATGCGTGAGTGTGGCGGAGGTCGTGGGGCCGCGGTCGCGCAGCAGGCGCGACACCCATGGCGCCCCAGGCGGTGCCCCACACCTTGTGGTAGGCCGAGGAGCGGATCTGACGACCGTACACCGTCTTGAATACCATCTCGTCCGGTGCCCGGTTCGCTAGGATCGGACGGAGCATCGCGTCCGCTTGGGCGGGTAGGGACACGGTGCGGCGCGCCTTTGGGGTCTTGGGCGGGCCAAGGTAAAACCGGTGGTTCCCGTCCTCCTTCCACGCCCGGCGCACACGTACCGTGGAGGTGGCGCCGACGAGTTGAAAGTCTTCCCTCTGCAGGGCGGTGACTTCACCGAACCGTAGGCCCGTGTACAGCATCATCCGGGTCACGGGCCGGTAGTGTTCGTGCATGGCCTCGATCAGCTGGTCGAACTGCGGCATGGTGAGGATCCGCATCGGCTCCTCAGGGCGCGTCTCTTTCGGCAGCCGCACCCCGGCGACCGGGTTGTCCTTCATATAACCGAGCCGGATCCCGGTATCGAAGGCCGCCGAGAGCAGGCCCCGCTGATTGGCGATGGACTTCACCGACAATCCTTTGGCTTGCATCTGCCGGGTCCAGGCCACGATGTGCTCAGAGTTGACGCGCCGCACCTTCAGCTCTCCGAGGTCACCGCCGAAGTGCAGTGGTACCGCGGACCGGTAGCGTTTCAGTTGGTAGGGTCCGACGTTGATCAGGTTGTCGATGTGCCGGGTCAGCAGTTCGGTGACGGTGGGGCCGGTTTCGATTTGGTTTTCGATTGCGTCTACGGCTTTGCCGGTGTCGCCGCCGGCGGCTTCGATGACGTGTTTCCATCGGAGGGCGTCTTTTTCGGTGTCGAACGATTGCGATTCTCGGTCGCCGTTGGATACCCATCGGACGCGGTATCGTTCTGCTCCGGCTGGGGTTTGGTATTTGTCGAGGCTTGCCATGCGTTCAGTATGTATCAGCGCCATGACCATTTGGCTCTTCCCCATGACCACGCAAAGAAAAACCCCCTAGCTGACTAGGGGGTTTTTGGCGGACACGGGGGGATTTGAACCCCCGGTCGAGTTTAACCCCGACCCTTCATTAGCAGTGAAGTCCATTCGGCCGCTCTGGCACGTGTCCATCCGCTGTTTCCAGCAAAATAAAGCTTATCGAAATTGCTGGCTGGAAACAAAACGGCCGCACGCTACTGTATTGCACGCCATAGGAACTCGTAGCTGGTGGCCAACATGCGGGCGGTAGACGCATTGTCGGTGGAACCGGCATGACCTCCGTCTTCCGGCTCGTGGTAACGCGTGGAGGAGATCCCCTTCTCCAGCATGCGAGCTGCCATCTTGCGTGCCTGTACGGGGCCAACCCGGTCATCGGTCGTCGTCGTCCAGATCAGGGACTTCGGATAGTCTTGCGCCGGATGCGGCTGATCATCCAGCCGGTGCAGCGGTGAGAAGGTACGCACGTATTCCCATTGTTCCGGAATCTCCGGGTCTCCGTACTCGGCGATCCAGGAGTGGCCGGCCGAAAGCCGGGTGTAGCGCTTCATGTCCAGCAGGGGAACACCGCAGGAGATGGCGCCGAAGAGCTGGGGGTACCCGGTGATCATATTGCCCATGAGCAATCCGCCATTGGAACGCCCGGTTGCGGCAAGGTGCGAACGGCTGGTGACCTTTCGTGCCACCAAGTCCTCGGCAATGGCCGCAAAGTCTTCATACGCGCGGTGACGGTTCTGCTGCAAGGCCGCACGGTGCCACTTCGGGCCGTACTCGCCCCCGCCACGGATGTTGGTCAACACGTACACGGCGCGGCGTCCCTGCGCAGTGCGGCGATTCAACCATGCGGTGCCCAGGGACGGGCTGTAGCCCGGGGTGAGGCTGACCTGGAACCCTCCATAGCCGTCCATCAGTACCGGGTTCTTTCCGTCCAGCACCAACTGCTCATCAGCGACCTGGAAATACGGCACCCGGGTGCCGTCCGCGGATACCGCGAAATGCTGGGTCACGCTCAATCCGGCGGAATCAAAGCGCTCCGGTGAGCGCTTGATGACCTCGGCCTGCTCGCCAACTCGTCCGCGCAGCAAGGTGGTGGGCTGGGTGAAACCGGTGACGGTCATCCAGTAGTCCTCACCGGCCTGCTCATCCTCGTCATCCACGGCGCTGACCGACACGGAGAGGAAGTCACCCTGAACCGGCAGGGTACTGCTCGCAAACCCGGAATCCAGGTCGACAACCTGTACTTCGCTGGCCACATCCCGCAGGAGCGTGATCAGCAGGTGGCCTGCGGTGAAGGAGAAGGACTCAAGCGAGGTGTGCTCATCCGGGGTGAAGACCAGGGTGCCCGGATCGCCGGAATCAAGGAAGCTGGACAGTTCGGTGATGGCCAATGCTCCGGCCGGTACGACCGTGCCCTGCTGGTTCCAGTCGGTCTGTGGCGCAAAAAGCACCCATTGGCGGTGCAACAGGACCCGAACATCGGTGGGAACCTTGATGATCTGGTGGGTGTCATCCCAAATCACCCCGGTCACCGAGTTGTAGAAGTCGATGGCGTCGGTGGTGACAATGCGTTCAAAACCCGGTGTCGAATCGAAATGTGCCCAGCCGCCCACGTGTTCCACGTCGACTTCGAAAATGGTCTCGGCCGCCGCCAGCTGCTGTCCGCGCTTCAACCGGCGTGTGCAGCGGGCGTAGGTGGAACGGGTCGTATCCTGTTCGTTGGTCGCGCTGGCCACCAAGATGGTGTCCTCATCCACCCAGGAGACCGAGGTCTTGGCCACCGGCAGCTCAAATCCGTCCGGCACGAACTCCAAGGATGCCAGGTCGAATTCCCGGATCATCACCTGGTCCCCGCCATCGGGGCTCATCCGGATCAGGGCGCGTCGGTACGGCTCGCCCGCCCCGGGGCGCAGCAGCTGTGCGCCGGCGAAATGCCAGTCCTGTTCCTGATTCCGCGCGTAGTCGTCAAAGTCGATCAGCACCTGCCATCGAGGGTTGGAGCTGCGGTAGGACTGCCAGTCGGTGCGCCGCCATACGCCCAAGCGGTGATCGGCGTCCCGCCAGAAGTTGTAGTAGTACTCGCCCCGCTTGGTGACCATGGGGATCTTGTCGGTGGCGTCCAGTACCTGCTGGATCCGTTGCGCGGTGGCCTCGAAGTTGGCGTCATAGAGCTCGCCTTCGGTGACGGCGTTCTGTTTCCGGACCCATTCAAGGGCCTTCTCGTCATGGATTCCCTCAAGCCAGTCAAGGGATTCGGTGTGATCAACGGGCGGTTGCTGGGTTGCGCTTCGGTCCATGTGCCCCAGTCTAGGCCGGAAACAGAATAATCTTGGAGGGTGAGTACCCAACGAGATGACACCAAAGCAACGTTCGCAGTAGCCATTATTGGCGCCGGCCCCCGCGGCACCAGCACGGTCGAGCGCCTTGCCAGCATGGTGGCCAACACCGGCCGGCTGGCTGTGCAACTGCGTGTCATTGTGCTTGACGCCTACCGGCCAGGCTCTGGACATGTGTGGGACTCAAGCCAGTCACCCAATTTCTGGATGAATACGCCCGCTTCCTTTCCCACTGTCGCCCCTGACCGGCAGGACAGCGAACCGGGACTCAGCTTTGCCCAGTTCGTGCAGCGCCACGGGGACGGTGCCAACCTGAGCCAGGGGCAGCAAGCCGAACTGCAGAACACCTCATCGGGGACCTACCCCACCCGCGCCCTGTACGGCCGGTATCTTGAGCATGTCTACGACCGGTGCGCGGCGGTACTCACCGGGCACCCGGATGTTGACTACGAATTCATCCGCGGTGAAGTGGTGGCGGTGGATCCCCGCGAGGCCACCTACCGGGTGAGCTATGAAACCCCCGGGAGCGACCAGCGGCACGAGTTGCGGGCCGATGCAGTGGTGCTGGCCCTGGGGCACCAGGCAGCGGACCTGAACCCGCAGCAGAAGGTGCTGGCAGAGCAGGCCCAACAGGCCGGGGCCACCTATATTGGCCCGAGCATCCCGCTGGATGTGGACTACTCGAAGTTCTCCGCCGGCAAGCCCGCACTGCTGCGTGGGATGGGTCTGAACTTCTTCGACGCCATGGCCGAACTGACGGTCGGCCGCGGAGGGCAGTTCCGTGAGGTTTCCCAGGTACCCGGCGAGCGCTTTGACTACCTGCCCTCCGGGAAGGAGCCGGTACTGGTTGCCGCTTCCCGGCGCGGCACCCCCTACTGGGGCAAACCCTTGACGGATCGGTTCATCCCCGAGGACATCACGCTGCATTACCTGCAGGCCGAGGAGCTGATGCAGCAGGTGGCCGAAGCCCGGGGAAACAACCCCGAGGCCACTTTGGTGTTCAGCCGGGACATCTGGCCGCTGCTGCATCGGGACATCCTCTGGGCCTATTACAGTCAGTGTGCACGGGAGCACGAGACGCAGCTGCCCATCCCGGCCGAGCAGTTCCTCTCCCATGTGGCCGAAATCCTGGACGCCGAACACCACGAGGGCACCCAGGTGTGGTTGGCTGCGCTGCGTGACTTCATCACCGGCTTCCCCATGATCCAGTGGCTGGATGTGCCGGGGCTCGCCCACCCCTTTGAGGAGATCGGCTTCCCCTCGCACGAGCACTACCAGCAGGCGGTGCGCCAGTACCTGCGGCATAACGCGCACTGCAGTGCGCGCGGCATGCAGGACCCGCTCTCCTGGGCGGTGCTGACCATGAACGCCGGACGGATGGTCGTCAAGGACCTGATCGCCCAGGGCCTGATAGACCAGCAGTCGAAGATCGAGGAAATCCAGGGACGCTTCGAACCGCTGGTGGAGGGAATGGCCTCCGGTCCTCCGTTGGAACGCATCGAACAGCTGTTGGCGCTTTCCCGTGCTGGACTCGTGTCCTTCGCTGGACCAGAACCGCGGTTTGAATTCGATGCGCTCGCCGGGGAATTCACCGTCTCATCCCCCTGGGTGGACAGCGAGGGGTACACCGCCCGGCTGTTGTGCGAATCGATGATGCCAGCCAACCGCGTGTTGCAGAACAACACCCGGCTAATGCGACAGCTGCTGGGGGACCGGGTGGCCCGGGCCTTCCGCTGGCAGAACGCGGATGGGGAACTGATCCCGGGGTCCGGCTTCGACGTGGTCGGTGAGCCCTACCGGCTGGTGGCCGGTGACGGCACCGTGCACCGCGGCATCTTCGTGCTGGGGCTGCAGCTGTCCTCCGTGCAGTGGGGGACCGCGATTGCCGCGCAGTCCGGGGATGTGGAAGACCCGGCGGCGCGCACGCTGGGAGATGCGCACCTGGTGGTCAACGAGCTGGCACGCCTGAGCGGGCTGGGGATCTCCCACCTGTCACTGCGGCGCTCGCAGCAGGGCGCCGAAGTCGGCGTAGGTGCCGGCCCGGACTACGACTAGCACCCGATCCCGGTCTTGTGCCGCCGGCGGCGCTGCCCCGCCCGGCCCGGGCGTGGGAACACAAAAACCCCTTGCCATTCCATGTAAGAAGGAAGGCAAGGGGTTTTTCCCTGTGCGGATGGTAAGAGATTCGAACTCTTGGTACGGGGTTACCGCACACTGGTTTTCAAGACCAGCTCCTTCGGCCGCTCGGACAACCATCCAACCGGAACGAGTATACGCTATCGGCAAGACCTGAAAGGAATCGTTGACTATGTCCCACACCATGCAGGCCTACATTTACTCACAGCCCGGGGGACCGGAAGTTCTGGAGAAAGTCGAACGCCGCAAACCGGTGCCGGGGGCCGGGGAAGTGCTGATCAAGGTCGCCGCCTTTGGCCTGAATCGTGCCGATGTGCAGCAGCGGATCGGGGTCTACCCGCCGCCCCCAGGCGCCAGCGACATCCCGGGCCTGGAGGTGGCCGGCACCATCGAGGCGCTGGGCCCCGACGTGGAACGCTGGGCCACCGGAGACCGGGTCGCCGCGCTGCTGGCCTCCGGAGGCTACGCCGAATACGTCACCGCACCGGCCGAGGTGCTTTTCCCGGTTCCCCAGGACATGGACCTGAGCCAGGCCGCCGGGCTGCCGGAGGTCGCCTCGACCGTGGTCTCGAACATCTTCGACCAGGGTGAACTGCGCTCCGGGCAGACCATTCTGATCCACGGCGGCGCCGGCGGCATCGGCTCCATGGCGATCCAGCTGGCCAAGGCGGCGGGGGCACGGGTGCTGGTCACCGCCTCCAGCGCCCAAAAACTGGCCTACTGCACCGAACTGGGTGCGGATGCGGGAATCAACTACGCCACCGAGGATGTGCTCACCCGGGTCAAGGAACTGACCGAGGACACCGGGGTGGATCTCATCCTGGACGTAGTGGGCGCGAAGTACCTGGCCATGAACCTCAAGGCGCTCGCCGTGGGCGGACGGCTGGTGATCATTGGGCTGCAGGGTGGGCGCAAGGCCGAAGCCGACCTGGGGCTGATGCTCTCCAAGCGGCTGCGCATCATTGCCACCACGCTGCGTTCCCGACCGCTGGAGGAGAAGGCCGGGATCGTGCACCGCACCGTCCAGCGACTCACCCCACTGCTGCAGGACCGGTCACTGGAACTGAATGTGGAGCGCAGCTTTGGTTTTGACGAGCTGGCCGCCGCCCACGAGTACTTCGACTCCGGAGAGCACAAGGGAAAGATTGTCGTAACGCTGCACTAGGCCAGCGGCCCGGTGGGAGTAGTGTGGATTTGTTTACATCTGGGTGACCCGCTTCATAGCATGGGGTCACCCAGATCACGGGGCACATCATCACCGCACCCTCTCGAAAGGTAAGTTGCCATGAGTCGCAGTCATACATTGCCGCCGGCAGCGGTCGATCCGCAAGTGGCCGAGCGCGAGGAGAACCGCTGGACCCCGACGCGGATCATTATCTGGGTGGCGATCGCGCTGCTGGGGGCCGTGGCCTGGTCCGTCCTGGCCTTCTCCCGCGGCGAGACCATCAACGCCATCTGGTTCGTGTTCGCCGCGGTGGCCACCTACCTGATTGCCTACCGCTTCTACGCCAAGTTCATCGAACGCAAGATCGCCAAACCCGATGACCATCGCGCCACCCCGGCCGAATACCTGAACAACGGCCGGGACTTCGTGCCCACCGACCGCCGGGTGCTCTTTGGTCACCACTTTGCCGCGATCGCCGGGGCCGGTCCGCTGGTCGGCCCGGTGCTCGCCGCGCAGATGGGCTACCTGCCCGGAACCATCTGGATCATCGTCGGCGTGGTGCTGGCCGGAGCGGTGCAGGACTACCTGGTGCTGTTCTTCTCCATGCGCCGCGGCGGCCGCTCACTGGGCCAGATGGCCCGCGAGGAACTCGGCGTCATCGGCGGCACCGCCGCCCTGATCGCCACCCTGGCCATCATGATCATCATCGTCGCCATCCTGGCGCTGGTCGTGGTCAACGCGCTGGGTGAATCGGCCTGGGGCGTCTACTCGGTGGGCCTGACCATTCCGATCGCCCTGTTCATGGGCATCTACCTGCGCTTCATCCGCCCGGGCAAGGTGCTGGAAGTGTCCATCATCGGTTTCGTGCTGCTGATGTTCGCCATCATCTCCGGACGCTGGATCGCCGAAACCCCGTGGGGCGCCGAGTTCTTCCACATGGAACGCACCACCATCGCCTGGGCCATCATCATCTACGGCTTCATCGCCGCGATCCTTCCGGTCTGGCTGCTGCTGGCCCCGCGCGACTACCTGTCCACGTTCATGAAAATCGGTGTGATCGCCCTGCTGGCGATCGCGATCATTGTGGTGCGCCCGGAAATCAACGTCCCGGCGGTGTCCGAGTTTGCCTCCCGTTCCGATGGGCCGGTGGTGGCCGGCAGCCTGTTCCCGTTCCTGTTCGTCACCATTGCCTGTGGCGCGCTCTCCGGGTTCCACGCCCTGATCGCCTCGGGCACCACCCCGAAGCTGGTGGAGAAGGAAAAGCAGACCCGCTTCCTGGGCTACGGCGGCATGCTGATGGAATCCTTCGTGGCCATCATGGCCCTGGTCGCCGCAATCTCCATCGACCGCGGCATCTACTTCGCCATGAACGCCTCCTCCGCCGTCACCGGCGGCACCGTGGAAACCGCGGTGGCGTTCGTGAACTCGCTGGGGCTTTCCGGGGTGCATCTGGAGCCCGGAACGCTGACCGACCTGGCCAACCACGTCGGGGAGGAGTCGGTGGTTTCACGCACCGGCGGCGCCCCGACCCTGGCGGTGGGCATTGCCACGATCATGCACCAGTGGTTCGGCGGGACCGCGATGATGGGCTTCTGGTACCACTTCGCGATCATGTTCGAGGCCCTGTTCATCCTCACCGCGGTGGACGCCGGAACCCGTGTGGCCCGCTTCATGCTGCAGGACACCATCGGCAACTTCGTCCCGAAGTTCAAGGACACCTCGTGGCGTCCCGGGGCGTGGCTGTGTACCGCGATCATGGTCGCCGGCTGGGGGTACATCCTGATCCTCGGGGTCACCGACCCGCTGGGCGGGATCAACACATTCTTCCCGCTGTTTGGCATCTCCAACCAGCTGCTGGCGGCGATTGCCCTGGCGATCGTGATGACCATCGTGGCCAAGCGCGGAAACTTCAAGCACCTCTGGGTGGTCGTGCTGCCGCTGGCGTTCACCGTCGTGATCACGTTCGTTGCCAGCTGGCAGAAGATCTTCTCCACCGACGTGAAGGTCGGCTACTTCGCCAACCACAACGCCTACAAGGAAGCGTTGGCCAACGGGGAAACCAGCCTGGGCAGCACCAAGAGCGTGGAGGCCATGGAGGCGGTCGTGCGCAACACCGGCGTGCAGGGCTGGCTCTCGGTGGCGTTCCTGCTGCTTTCGGTCATCGTGATCGTAGCCGCGATCATCGCCACCGTGCGTGCCCGGAACCTCAACGCGGCCGATGACACCGAGGACCCGTACGTGGAATCCAAGATCTATGCACCGCAGGGCATTGTCTCCCTGCCGGCGGAGAAGGAATTGGAGGCGAAGTGGAAGGACTACCACGAGGCCACCGGCACCACCCCCGCCGCGGGGCACTAGGGGAGGGGAACATGGGATTCGTCCAGGGCCTGTCCAAGGCCAAGAAGTTCGTCGACGGGGTGTTGGGCGCCGACAAGTACCAGCACTACCTGGAACACCACCGGCGCCAGCATCCGGGCGAGGAACCGATGAACGAACGGGAGTTCTGGAAGGACTACACCGACTGGCAGGAGCGCAACCCGCAGGGACGCTGCTGCTAGGAACCCGGTCCGGGCACCCTAATCGCAGCGGGCAGTGGCCGTCGCATCTATCAAGGATGCGGCGGCCACTGCCGGTGGTGGGCTGGTCTGCGAATCCCGGTACTCTTAAACCGGTACCAGAGCACAGGAAGGCAACCACTAGCTCATGGCTTTCTTTTCCCGGCTGCGCCAAACCCGCGCCGCCAACCGCGACCTCGGGCAGGGGGTGTGGCGTCGCGCCCACGACCGGTTCAACCGTTCGCTGGACCGGGTGTTCCAGGTGGTGGAGGGAATCGGCAACGACGAGCTGCACAACCAGCTGATGGCCTGCGCCAATGAACTGGCCGACCTGCAGCCGCGGGTGCGCGTGGTGTGCACCCAGGCCCAGAAGCTGACTCCCAGTGAAGAGGAATTCGTGCCCGAACGCACCTTTGACGTGCACCGGGCCCTGACCAAGGCCGCCAATGACCTGGCCACCAGTGCCCAGGTGCTGGCGATGACCCGGCTGCAGGCCGAAGCCGGCAGCGATGTCAGCAACTTCGCGGTGCGCACCCGCGTGCAAATCGTTGTCGAAGGAGTCCAGGCCGCTGAGGCGGCCCTGGAAAAAGTGCGCGACTGACCCGTTTTCCGGTTTCCCCGCACCCGGTGCGCACACTAGATTGGGAACATGAGTAGACAAGTTCCACAAGTCACGTTCCTGGACGGAAATTCCATTGACCAGCTGGGCTTCGGTGTCTGGCAGATTCCCGATGAGCAGGTTGCGCCGGTGCTCGCCGCGGCACTGAAGGCCGGTTACCGGCACATCGACACCGCTGCGATCTACGGCAACGAGGCAGGAGTGGGCCGCGCGATCGCAGAGAGCGGGCTGGAACGCCCGGAGCTGTTCATCACCACCAAGGTCTGGAACTCCGAGCAGGGCTACGACAAGACCCTGACCGCCTTTGATGCCTCGCTGCAGAAGCTGGGCACCGACTACGTGGACCTGTACCTGATCCACTGGCTGCAGCCCAAGCGCCAACTGTACGTGGATACCTGGAAGGCCCTGGTCCAGCTGAAGGAATCGGGCCGGGCCCGCTCCATCGGCGTCGCCAACTTCACCATCGAGGCGCTCGAGGAGCTGCATGAAGCCACCGGTGTCCGCCCGGTGATCAACCAGGTCGAAACCCACCCGTACTTCCCGCAGCATGAACTGCGCGCCTACGAGAAGGAACACGGGATCATCCACGAATCCTGGTCGCCGCTGGGACAGGGCGGCGAGCTGCTCAAGGACCCGGTGCTCGTTGAGATTGCCGAGAAGCACGGGGCCAGTACCGCCCAGGTCGTCATCGCCTGGCACCTGGCCTTGGGCAACGTGGTGATCCCCAAGTCGGTCACCGAATCGCGGATCGTTGAGAACTTCGCGGCGCTGGATGTGAACCTGGACGCCGAGGACCTAGAAAAGATCGCCGGCCTGGACCGCGGGGCCGAAGGGCGGATCGCCTCGGATCCGGCAACCGCCGACTTCGCCTAGAACCCGCGGGGCACGGCGGCTGGCCCTGCCTCTGGTGGGGCCAGCCGCTGCGCTCTAGACTGGCGTTGTCCTTTCGCCGACCCAGATGGAGCGAACATGAGCGCAGAGCAGTTTCCCGAGCCCGTCATCGAGGATCACCCGCTGGTGCATTTGGCGCTGATCCGCAAGACCCTGGGGTTTGACGAGATTAGGGCGTTCTATGACGCCAGTTTTCCCCAATTGTTTGCCGCGTTGCAGGACAGCGGCCGCCGGTTGGTGGGCGCCCCGCTGGGTATTACCTACGGCACCCCCGGCCACCTGATTGACGTGGCCGTGGCGTTGCCGCTGGATGCCCCGCTGGGTTCCGTGCAACCTGTGGTGGGCGCAATCCTGCCGGCCGCCCGTACGGCCACCCTGGTGGTGCAGGGCGACTACGAACAGTTGGCAGCAGCGCACGCCCATCTGCGCCAATGGGTGCTGGAGCAGGGGCTGAACCCCGCCGAGCTGGCCTGGGAGCAGTACCTGACGCAGCCGGAACCGGACGCCGATCCAGCGCAGAACCTCACAAAGATCGGCCTGGTCTTGGCTGGTTGATCCGAACCCGGCATCATCCGGCGTTATCCGTTGCTCCCCGAATCGGCCACCGGCGGCGTCGGCGTAGCCTTGCGGGTACGAAAAACGCCCTTGTCACAATCGCTGGCGATTCTGACAAGGGCGTTTGGCCGAGCCCCCTGCCGGATTTGAACCGGCGACCTGCTCTTTACGAGGGAGCTGCTCTACCCCTGAGCTAAGGAGGCCAAGTGCCACTAGGGCACCAAGTCACTTTATCCGAGTCGCTCTTGGCTCGTCAAAACGCGAGGGCGGCTGGCCGCGTCCTAGCATTTGGTTCCGTCTTCGGGAACCTGTCCATCAATCAGGTACCCGTCCACGGCTTGGGTCACACAGTCATTCGAACGGCCGTAGGCGGTGTGGCCGTGGCCCTCATAGGTCAGCAGCACCCCACCCTGCAGCTGCTTGGCCAGTGATTCCGACCAGTGGTACGGGGTGGCCGGGTCGCCGGTGGTTCCGATCACCAGGATGTCCCCGGCGCCGTCGGCGTGCAGCTCGCCGGGAACCCGGGTCGGCTCGAACGGCCAATCCTCACACCCCAGGGCGCCGTAGGAGAGGTACTTGCCCATAATGGGAGCCTGGCGCTGCAGTTCGCTGGCCTCGGCCTCCATCCGCGCCTCGGCCGCGTCCATCGGGTAGTCCAGGCAGGTCACCGCGCCGAAGGCCTCGGTGGTGTTGCCCGTGTAGTTCCCCTCCTCGTCGCGGCCGGCGGACAGGTCGGCGAAGTACTGGATCTGATCGACGTCGCCCTCCAACGCGTCGGCCATCGCCGAGCTGAGCATCGGCCAGGAGGTTGACTCGTAGAGCGGGATGATGAAGCCGTTGATGAAGTCGATGACCGGTACCTTGCGCCCGTCGCTGGCCACCATGGGCTTGGCCTCAAGCTTCTTGAAGAAGTCCTGCAACTGCTTGTAGGCGTCCTCCGCGGTGCCGGTGAACGGGCAGTCCCCGCTTTCCACGCAGTCTTCCAGCCAGGCCTTGATTTCCTTTTCGAAGCCGACCGCCTGGGCCAGGTCCACCTGGCTGGAGGTGCTCTTTGGATCCATGGCCCCATCCAGCACCATCCGCCCGGCGTGGCCCGGGAACAGGTCGGCGTAGGTGGCGCCGAGGAAGGTGCCGTACGAGAAACCCAGGTAGTCCAGCTGCTCATCACCCAGGGCCTCGCGGATGATGTCCATGTCCTTGGCCGCGCTGGCGGTATCCACGTGGCCCAGCAGCTCACCGGTCTTTTCCAGGCAGGAGTCGGCGTACTTCTTGGACTCGGCGCGGATTTCCTCGCGTTCGGCGGGGACCCAACTGCGCTGGTTCTGCTGGCGCAGTTCGTCCTGTTCGGCGTCGTCCAGGCAGGTGACCGGGGTGCTCTTGCCCACCCCTCGCGGGTCGAAGCCGATGACGTTGTATTCGCGCTGCAGTTCCTTGCTGAACATCAGCGGCACCGAGGACTTGACCAGGTCCAGCCCCGAGCCGCCCGGACCGCCGGGGTTCACCAGCAGGTTCTTTTCGCTGCCCTGGGCAACGCGGCGGTTCAGCGCCAGGTCGATGGAGCCATCCTGCGGGTTCTCATAGTCCAGCGGCACCTTCAGGGTGGCGCATTCGATGACGCTGCCGCACTTTTCCCACTGCAGCTGCTGCTCGTAGTAGCTCTGCAGCCCCTGGGTCACCGGCTCCGGTTCGGCGCGTTGTTCCGTGGGGGCCGAGCAGCCGCTGACCAGCAGTGCGAGCACCGCGCTGAAGGCCGCGGCGGGGAGCCACCGGCGGTGGCGTGGACGTACGGACACGTGTCACTCCTTGGGTTGGTGAGCGCCGCAGCGCTGGAAAACTATCGTCGGACCGGTTGCAGCAGGGTGGACATCAGCGCCTCCAGGGCCAGCAGCGGGGTGACGTTGGCGGCCAGGCGGCGGCGGGTTTCGTTGATCGCGTCGATCTGGGAGAGGGTTTTCTCGCTGGGCTGGGCGGCGGCGTAGGCGCTGATCTCTTTGCGCCGGTGCTCATTGATCAGCTCCACCCGGGTGCCCAGCTGCAGGGTGAGCACGTCACGGAAAAAAGTGGTCAGGTCGATCAGGGTGCGGTCCAAAGAATCGAAGGTGGCGCGGCGGGAGAAGCGCTTGGCGTCCTCCTCCAGCTGCTTGAAGGCCCCCCGCAGGCCCGGCGGGATGGTTTCCTCCTCGCCCAGCCCGTTCGCGTGGCGCAGCGCCGCGGTGCGTTCGGCCAGTGAGGCGCCGGTGATCGCCTCGGCGTGGTCGGTCGCCAGGGACACCACCTGGGCGGCGGCCGCCATCGCCTGGGGCAGGGTGCGCAGGCGCAGCGGCAGGCTGATGACCTCCTCGCGCCGGGAGCGGGCCTGTTCGTCCCGGGCCAGCATCCGGGCCACCCCAATGTGGGATTGGGAGACGCGGGCGGCGAAGTGGGCCTGCTCCTGGCTCAGCCCGTCCCGGCGCACCAGCAGATCGGCGACCTCATCCACGGAGGGGATGGACAGATTCACCGCGCGGCAGCGGGAGCGGATGGTGACCAGCACATCGGCGGGGGAGGGGGCGCACAGGAACCACAGGGTGCGTGCCGGCGGCTCCTCGATGGCCTTGAGCAGCACATTGGTGGTGCGCTCGGTCATCCGGTCCGCGTCCTCAATGATGATGATCCGCCAGCGCCCGGTCCGCGCGCTTTCCTGGGCGCGGGTGATCAGCTGGCGCACGTCCTCGATCTGGTAGGCGACCTTGTGGGTGGAGATGAAGTCCACATCCGGGTGGGTGCCCTCCAGGACCTGCACGCAGGCGGTGCACTGCCCGCAACCGGCCGGTTGGCGCTCGCATTGCAGGGCTGCGGCGAAGGCCCGGGCCGCGGTGGTGCGCCCGGACCCGGGCGGGCCGGTGAACAGCCAGGCGTGGGTGGGCGCGCCCAGTTCAATCTGGCGCTCGAGCACCTGAATGATGCGCTGCTGTCCGGCCAGCTCGGCAAAGACCGGGCGCATCAGAGCATCGCCTGCACTCGGTTCAGGATCTGGCGGTGCAGCTGTTCGGCGCCGGTGGTGGCGTCAAGGACCAGGTAGCGTTCGGGGGCCGCGCCGGCCAGGGCCAGGAAGCCCTGGCGGATGCGTTCGTGGAAGTCATCGGGTTCGGCTTCCAGCCGGTCGGCGTCCTCCACCCCGCCCCCGGCGGTGACCCGCCGGGCCCGGCCGTCGGCCGCGGAGATGTCCAGCAGGATCGTCAGGTCCGGGACCAGCCCGTCGGTGGCGAACCGGTTCACGGCCGCCACCTGCTCGATCCCCAGACCGCGCCCAATGCCCTGATAGGCCAGGGAGGAATCCACGAAGCGGTCGGTGACCACGTGGGCGCCCGAACGCAGGTGCGGCAGGATGAACTGGTTGACGTGGGCGGCGCGGGCCGCGGCGTACATCAGCGCCTCGGTGCGTTCATCGATCTGCCCGTGCCCGTGCTCGAGCACCAGTGAGCGCAGCTTCTCCCCGATGTCGGTGCCGCCCGGTTCCCGGGTGATGACCACCGGGGCGCCGCCGCGGGCCAGGGCCTGGTGCAGCAGGCGCAGCTGGGTGGACTTGCCGGCGCCGTCACCGCCTTCAAAGGCAAGGAACAGGCCACGCGCGGAACTGGGGGATGCGGTACTCACCCGTCTAGCCTAACGAAGATCGGGGCCCGGATTGCCCGGGCTGGCCGCAGAAGTCGTCACGCTCACTGTGCCCGGCGGTGAAACATGCTGCAATGCTGCTGCTTCGCTTCCCGGCCCGGGCGTAATCTTGGCGCTATGAGCCCAACCAAGACCCCGCACACCGACCCCGAACAGTGGAGCGCCCACACCCTGGCGGTGGCCGGCGCCCGGCCCGAGGCCGTGAACAACGCCCCGGTGAACCATCCGGTGACCTTCACCTCCACCTTCCATTCACAGGCGGTGGCCGGCAGCGGGGACCGGGTCTACGCCCGCTTCGCGAACCCCAGCTGGGACGGGTTTGAGCAGCTGCTGGGCCAGCTGGAGCTTGCCACGCTCCCGGCGCTGGTCTACTCCTCCGGGATGGCGGCGATCGCCGCGGCCCTGTCACTGGTTCCGCGCGGGGGCACCCTGGTGCTGCCGCGGCACTCCTACAACGGTTCGCTCTCGCTGCTGGCCCAGATGGAGGCGGCCGGGGACGTGGTAGTGCGCCCGATCGACATCACCGACACCGCCGCGGGCATCGCGGCGCTGCAGGGCGCCGATGCGCTGTGGCTCGAGTCCCCGACCAACCCGATGCTGGAGGTGGCCGAGCTGCCCGTGCTGCTGGCCGCCGCGGCCGAGCACGGTGTGCTCAGCCTGGTGGACAACACGTTCGCCACCCCGCTGCTGCAGCGCCCGCTGGGCCTGGGCGCGGACGTGGTGGTGCATTCGGTGACCAAGTCGCTCTCCGGACATTCCGATGTGGTCCTTGGCGCGGCGGTGACCTCCAACCCGCAGCTGCGGGAGAAGCTGCACGCCTACCGCACCCTGCACGGGGCGATCGCCTCACCCATGGACGTGTTCCTGGCGCTGCGCGGGATGCGCACGCTCTCGGTGCGCCTGGAACGGGCCCAGTCCAACGCCCAGTTCCTGGCCGAACAGCTAGAGACCCACCCGGCGGTCGGCGCCGTGCGCTACCCCGGCCTGCCCGGGGATCCGGGCCATGGACGGGCCCGGGAGCAAATGGACGGGTTCGGGTCGATCATTGCCCTGGAGGTCGGTGCCGATGCCCAGAGCGCCGACCGGG
>NZ_JAVGCZ010000047.1:0-19932 GCF_052928425.1 Glutamicibacter sp. BSL13 | reverse complement strand
CGACCGGCACCAGGCTGCGGGCGTCCATCACCGCATGCGTGGCAAAGCCGGAAACCCCCAAATGGTGGTTGAGGGCCCTCCCGCCGCGCATCAACCGCCGCTGCCCGCCCAGCAGCGTACCGGCGGTGTTGGCGGCACTGCCGGGGGTGCAGGGCAGCTTGCCGTTGGTGGCGCATGCCGGGCAGGTCCCGCAACGCGGCAGGAAGCTGGAGACCACCCGCTGCCCCACCCGCAAACCCTGCACCCGATCGCCGAGCTGTTCGACGATGCCGGCGCTTTCATGACCGAGCACCATGGGCAGCGGTCGGGGCCGGTTTCCATCGACCACCGACAGGTCCGAATGGCACAGTCCGGCCGCCTCGATGCGCACCAGCACCTCTGCGGGGCCAGGATCGTTCAGCTGCACCTGCTGCACGCGCAGTGGTTGGGAGGCGCCGTAGGGGCGCGCTGCGCCCGATTCCTCCAGCACTGCCGCACGAATGCTTCGCATCAGGCGCCTTGGCGGGCGGGCCGGCTGGGCTGCGCGGATCCTTGGCCCGACTGCTCGCCAGCGTCCGGACCGGAAATCGGGTTGTAGCCCCGAACGTTGCCGTCGGGTACCAGGTTTTTCACGATCAGCGAGCAGTCCTTGTCGGCCAGCCCCTGGCTGATCAATTCGTCGAAGTGTTCCTGAGCCAGGGTGGCGGCCGGCAGCCTCACCCCGGTCTGTTGCCCCGCCGCCAGGGCCAGGGCGACGTCCTTGCGGGCCAGATCGGTGCGGAAGGTGGCGTCGAAATTGTTGTTCGCCGCTGCGGTGTCGATGATTCCGGGGACCGGGTACCAGGTCTGCTGCGCCCAGGACCGTCCGGAGGAGACCGAGACGATCTGCCAGAACACTTCGGGATCCAGTCCCAGCTTCTCGGCCAGCTGGGAGCCCTCCGCGCTGGCCATCAGGTCGATGAACAGCATCATGTTGTTGCAGATCTTCGCCGCGATCCCCATGGTCGGCCCACCGGCGACGATGGTTCGCCCGGACATCGGTGCGATCAGCTCGGTGGCCCGCTGCATCAGGTGTTCCTGGCCCCCAAGCATGAACGCCAAGGTCGCGGCCGCAGCCCCGGAGATCCCTCCGGAAACCGGCGCATCCACGAATTCCAGGCCCCGTTCGGCCGATCCCTGATGGATGTAGCGGGAAGTTTCCACGTCGACGGTGGAAGAATCCAGCAACAGCATCTGCGCGGTGGCGTTCGCCCAGATCCCCTCCGGCGCTTCATAGACCGAACGCACATGCTCCCCCTTGGGCAGCATCGTGAACACCGCGTCGGCCCCGTCCATGGCCTCTGCAATATTGGGGGCAATGCGCACCCCGCCGGCGGCCGCGGCTGCGCAGGCCTGCTCGTTCAGGTCGTAGCCGCGCACCTCATTTCCGGCCTTCACCAGGTTTGCGGTCATCGGACCGCCCATGTTGCCCAACCCGATCCATGCGTACACGCTCATGTCCTCACCCTTTCCGTCGGCGCCCTCACCCCTGGCCTACCTGTGGCTGAGGGTGCTGTCAGTGGCGCACCGTCTCACTGTCTGCCCCCAGCGTAGGTGCGCCACATCACCTTCTCAATGCACACTGTGAGGGGAAAATTGCAAGGCTGTCGTGCATTGACGCACACTATTCCCATGGAGCGCCCCATCGACTACCGTCATCTTGAATCCCTGATCGCTTTTTTGACCGTGGCCCGGCTCGGGCGCTACACGGCGGCTGCGAACGTGCTCGGAGTGAATCACTCTACGATCTCCCGGCGGATTGCCGCGCTGCAGAAGGCCATGGGCGGCCGGTTGCTGACCCGCACACCGAACGGGTGGGAACTGACCGACCTGGGACGGCGTGCCATGGTTTCAGCCGAAGCGATCGAACAGGCGGTGGCGGCCATTGGCGCGGACGGGGACTCCGAGCAGCTCAGCGGGCACGTGCGGATCGCCGCTCCCGACGCATTCAGCGCCCACCTGGCCGCCCCGGCGTTGGCCAGACTGCACCGGACCCACCCGCAGCTGGTCTTCGAGCTGGTCTCCGAAACCACCCGCACCCGCCAAACCCGCACCGGCATGGACCTGGAGATCGCCATCGGCCAGCCCTACGTGCGCCGCGCGGTATCCACGAAACTGCTGGATTACGAGCTGCGGCTCTACGCGACGGAAGAGTATCTGCACACGCACGGACATCCCACGCGCCTGGAGGACCTGTCGGAGCACTACCTGAACTACTACATCGACACCGCCCTGACCGTGGACAAGCTCGATGACGCGAGCGCGGCACTGCCGCCCATGCGCCGCGCGGTGTCCTCCACCAGCATCGCGGTGCAGTTCTCGGCGACGATGTGTCACGCGGGAATTGGGCTACTGCCCGAATTCCTCTCCCGGCAGTACCCCAACCTTGTGCCGGTGCTGCACGAGCAGTTCAGCCACCATGCCGAGTACTGGCTGGTCGGCCGGGAGGAGGCGCTGCGCAGCCGGGCGGTGCAGGCGACCGTCCAGGCCTTTACCCAGGCCGCAAAGGACCAGGACTGGTTCATCGCCCCGTTCACGCCATCTGCTCCAACCCCGCCGGAACGTTAAAATTCCATAGTCAGAGCGCACGCGCCTAACTGTTTCACCTGTTGCCTGAAGGCCGCTGCCCGTTATTTGTTTGACAGTCCCTTAATCCGCGATGACGGGACTGTCGGCCAACCAGCCTTGGCATGGTGCCTTCCCTCGCCTGCTAATGATCCGGAGGGTATTGTCAGCAAGACTAATAGGCAGCGAAGTGATTGCTGATTAGGGGCGCGGCGCTAGATACCTGGGCGCCTGTCACAACCTGGATGCGAGGCATCACTGTGAACGGTTGGCCGATAATCGGGCGGCCCGGCACGGCGAAGGCCCCGACGGATCTTCGTGTCGGGGCCTTCGCGCTGCAGCACCGCTGCCAACCAACCACGGTGCCGTGCGGCGGGTTAGTTCTGCCGGGCCCGGCCATCCTCGCCCAGGCGGGGATCGGACTGGGCTTCAAGACCCGGCGTTGGTTCCGCGTCCGTCACCGGCGCCCGCAGCCCGTTGTCGCGACGGTCCTGCTCATCGATGCTGCCCAGGTCCAACCCCTTGGTTTCCCGCAGGAAGAACACGGCGACGAGGGTCACCAGGGCCGCGAACACCACATACCCGGCGACCGGAATCCAGCTGCCGGTCACCCGCAGCAGGGCCGCGGCAATGATCGGCGCCATGGAGCCGGCGACGATCGAGGTCACCTGGTAACCCAAGGACACCCCGGAATAGCGCATCCGGGTGGGGAACATTTCGGCCATGATGGCCGGCTGCCCGGCGTACATCAGTCCGTGCACGAACAGCCCGGCGACGATCGTCATCAGGATCACGAAGTCGTTCTCCGTGTTGAACAGCGGGAAAGCGACCACACCCCACACTGCCATGAGGATCACGCCCGCCGCGTAGACCGGACGTCGCCCCATGGTGTCGGTGAAGCGCCCGATCACCGGGACGATGATCGCGTGGAACACGTGAGCCAGCAGCATCAGCTCCAGGATGACCGAGGTCTGCATGTGCAATTGCACGCTCATGTAGGTGATCGAGAAGGTCACCACCATGTAGTACAGGATGTTCTCCCCGAAGCGCAGTCCCATGGCGGTAAAGACCCCACGCGGGTAGCGCTTGAACACCTCGGCAACCCCGTACCCGGCGGCTGCGTTTTGTTCCAGTTCGGCCTTGGCCTCCTGGAAGATCGGGGCGTCGGTGACCCGGGTGCGGATGTAGTACCCGACCAGTACGATGACCACCGACAGCCAGAAGCCCACACGCCAGCCCCAGGCCAGGAAGGCCTCGGGACTCAGCGTCCACGAGAGCACCAGCAGCACCACGGTGGCCAGCAGGTTGCCTATCGGCACTGCCGCCTGCGGCCAGGAAGACCAGAAACCACGCTCCCGGTTGGGCGCATGCTCGGCCACCAGCAGCACCGCACCGCCCCATTCGCCGCCCACGGCGAAGCCCTGCAGGAAACGCAGGACGATCAACAGGATCGGGGCAGCGTAGCCGATGGAGTCGAATGTGGGCAGGCAGCCCATCAGGAACGTGGTGACCCCGACCAGAATGATCGCCACCTGCAGCAGATGCTTGCGCCCGTACTTGTCGCCGAAGTGGCCAAAGACGATGCCGCCGATCGGACGGGCCACAAAGCCGACCGCGTAGGTCAGGAACGCCTTGATGATGTTGTCCAGGTCGTTGCCCGTATCCGGGAAGAAGATCTTATTGAAGACCAGGGTCGCCGCGGTGGCGTACAGGAAGAATTCGTACCATTCGACCACGGTTCCGGCCATGGAGGCCGCGACGACCCGGCGCAGCCCCTTGCGCTCGGATCTGCTTGAGGTTTCAGATGCCACTGTTTTTCCTTCCAGCCCCGGGGATCCCAGGTTGGACCCCGCCCCTCAGCACCAGAGTATGGCCCAGATCACACTCTCAAGGGAAGGTGCGCGGCAGTGAATTCAGGAGCGGATTACGCACATCAAGCGTGCAGCAATGCACAGTAGCCGGCTTCCCGGATGCGGCAGAATGGTACGGGAAACTTGCGGCGCCCTCAGTCCGGGCGCGAACTTCCGCCAGTTGCCCGCAGACAGGAGAGACGCGTGAACGACGCACCCCGCCGGCCGCAGGTCCACGGCGTGAATCCGGACCCGCAGACCCGCTGCGCGCACTACCACCAGGACGTCGACGTCATCGCGATCAAGCACTACTGCTGCGCCAGGTACTACCCCTGCCACCTGTGCCACGCCGAGCTGGCCGATCACCCGGCCCAGGTGTGGCCGTTGCGCCACTTCGACCAGCCGGCAGTGCTGTGCGGAGTGTGCGGCACCCAAATGAGCGTCGCCCAATACCTGGGCATCGACCACTGCCCGCACTGTGCGGCGCAGTTCAATCCCGGGTGCAAGCTGCACCGCGAACTGTACTTCGCCGGCGCGGAAACATGTCGCGGCAACGACACGGACCAGCCCCTGCCGGGCCTCGAGGCCCGGTCCGGCAACTAGCGCCCCTGTCCGTGCGGGGAGCGGCTGCCCCCGCGTGGAGTTCGTTCCCGCGTGGAGTTGGTTCCCGTGCAGAGTTCGATCCCGTGGCAGAGTGCCGGCGTTAGCCCCGGCGCGGGGCGGCGGCTATCCTTCCCAGGGAAGCCGGCCGGCTTCGTTGGCGACCTGCGGCACCACCAGGACCGGGCGGCCCTGCCGGTGCGACAGGCTCACGGCGATCGACCCGTCAATGAACTGCTCCATGCGGTTGCGCCAGCCCTTGCGGCGCGTGCCGACCACGATCATGTTGGCATCCAGCTCCTCGGCCAGTTGCGCCAGCGCCTTGGCCGGGTCCCCTTCCACCTCGCGCGCCTCCCAGCTGACCTGCAGCGGATCGAACACCTCAGCCAGGTGATCGCGCAGCCCCTGCGGGAACGGCACCTCCTGCTCATCGGGGTGCGCCGAGCCGCTGATCGCCGGGCTGGCCTCGGCCAGGTTCTCGGGCAGGCGCTGGGTGATGAACCGTCCGGTGTGCACGTGCACGCACACCACGCGGGCCTGCAGCTGCGCGGCCAGCGGGGCGACCGCGTTGAGCACCGTCGGGGACTGGTCCGGCTCGACGCCGACCAGCAGGGTGGCGGTGGAAGGGGACGGGTTCTGGGTCATCGGTACTCCCGTGCTCGTGCAGCACCTGCGCCACTCAAAGTGCAGGTGGCGGCGAGGATCTTCGCCGCTCAACCCCAGTATGGCATGGCCGCCGAACGCTTTGGCACCGCCGGACACCCCGCCCCGGCGGTACTGCGCGGGTGCTGCGCGGATACAGCGCGGATGCTGTCGGGCAGGGCCGGTAGGGTGGGGTGCATGCTGCAGACCCTGGCGATCAGCGGGTACCGTTCGGTGCGCGACCTGGTCATCGAACTGGCCCCGCTGACCGTGATCACCGGAGCCAATGCGGTGGGCAAATCCAACGTCTACCGCGCGCTGAAGCTGATCAGCGAACTCGGCCACGACGGGGCGATCGCCTCCCTGGCCCGCGAGGGCGGGCTGGGTTCGGCCGCATGGGCCGGACCGGAGGCCGGGAGCCGTCCGCGCGGCGGGCGGGACTCGGGACCGGCGCAGGGCACGGTGCGCCGCGAACCGGTCTCCCTGAAGCTGGGGTTCGCCTCCGAAGAGTACGGGTACGCGGTGGACCTGGGGCTGCCGGTGCCGGACACGGACATGCGCGACCCGAGCATGTTCGGCCAGGACCCGGTGCTCAAGAGCGAGGCGGTCTGGTTCGGCCCGGTGCTGCGCCCGTCGACCACCAGCGTGCTGCGCCAGGGGGCGCTGGTGCAGATTCGCGGGCAGGCGCGCCTGGAGGACAGCGGGCTGCGGCTGCCCGAGTGGGAGTCGGTGCTCTCCGCCATCGACGCCTCCAGCGCCCCGGAAGTGAGCCAGCTGCGGGTGATGCTGCAGGGCTGGCGGTTCTACGATGCGCTGCGCACCGATGCCGGCGCACCGGCCCGGGCCGAGCGGATCGGCACCCGCACCCCGGTGCTGGCCTCCGACGGGGCGGACTTGCCTGCGGCGGTGCGCACCATCCACGAGATGTCCAGTCCCGCGGCGTTCAACCAGGCGATCGCCGACGCGTTTGACGGATCCCGCCTGGAGGTGCGATCGGAGCACGGGCGCTTCAGCCTGCACCTGCACCAGCCCGGCCTGTTGCGCCCCCTGCAGGCCAGTGAGCTTTCCGACGGGACGCTGCGCTACATCCTGCTGGCCACCGCCCTGCTCTCCCCGCGCCCGGCCCCGCTGCTGGTGCTGAACGAACCGGAAAACAGCCTGCACCCGCAGCTGCTGCCGGCGCTGGCGGCCCTGATCGCCCACGCCTCCCGGGACTCGCAGATCGTGGTGGTCTCCCACTCCCCGCAGCTGGTGGCGGCGCTGGAGCGTGAGGGGGCGCTGCGCCACGAACTGCTCAAGGAGGCCGGGGAGACGATCCTGCAGGACCAGGGAGTGTTCGACCGGCCGGCCTGGGCCTGGCCGCGGCGCTAGCTGCCGCACTGCGCACCGGTGCTGCCGAGTTGACCGCCCGCGTCGCTGCTCAACGCCGGGATGGGGCAGCTAGAGCGGGGCGTCCTGGCCCTGCGGGACGTCCAGTCCCAGCAACGCGTTCTCGGTGACCTCCATCAGCGCCGGGTGGATCCAGTACTGGCCGCGGGCCGCGGTGTAGGCGTCGATGCCCAGGTTCATGGCCATCACCACCGGCTGGATCAGGTTTGAGGCCTGGTAGCCCATCGCGTGCGCGCCCAAGATCGAACCGTCACGCCGATCGGCGACGACCTTGAACAGCCCGGTCTGATCCTCCAGCGCCCAGCCGTAGGCGGTGTCCCCCACCATCTGGGTTTTGGTGCTCACGTTCTGCCGGCCGATGCGCTGCACCGCCTCCTGCTCGGTCAGCCCGATCTGCGCCAGCTCCGGGTGGGTGAACACCGCCGCGGGCACCGCCCGGTTGGAATTCGCCCGCAGCGCGTGCGGGTGCTGCAGGTTGTGGGCCACCACCCGGGCCTCGTAGTTGGCCACGTGCTTGAGCTGCTCGGTGCTGCAGATGTCCCCCAGCGCGTAGAGCCCGGGCACCGGCTGGCCGCCGCGCAGCACCCGCTGGTACTCATCGACCACCAGCCGGCCGTCCTGGTGCAGGTCCAGCCCGGCCTGCTGCGCGCCGATCAAATCCGTGTTGGGCTTGCGCCCGGTGGCCACCAGCACGATGTCCGCGGTGTGGGTGCCCGTGCTGGTGTGCACTTCCAGGGTCCCGTCCGCGTTCTTGGTGATCCGCTGGGTTTCGGTGTTGCGCTCAACGTTCCAGTACTTCGGGGCCTCGGCGTTGAACGCATCGCGGATCTCCGTGTCCATGTGCCGCATCAGGTGTTGGCGGCGGATCAGCTGGGTGGTGCGGGAGCCCAGCCCGGAGAAGATCGCGGCGAACTCGCAGGCGATGAACCCGCCGCCGACGATCACGATCCGCTCCGGCAGGCGCTCCAGGCGCATCACCGTGTCCGAGGTGTGCACCCCGGGCAGGTCGCAGCCCTCGATGTCCGGGATCACCGCGTGGGATCCGGCCGCGATCACCAGCTGCTCGGCGCTGATGCTGGTGCCCTGGGCGGTGCGCAAGCCGTGGGTGCCATCCAGGGTCACCTCTTCGGCGATGACCTGCACGTTGGGCGACTGGTCCCGGTATTCGTAGCCGTTCTGCGCGATCGGGTCGATGCGGGAGAAGATCCGGTCGCGGATCGCCGGCCAGTCGGCGCTGCCCTCCGGCAGGGACACGTTCAGCCGCTGCGCCTCGACGGGGGTGCGGGCCAGCTCGGCCGGGCGCACGAACATCTTGGTGGGGATGCAGCCCACGTTCAGGCAGGTGCCGCCGAACGGCCCCTTTTCCGCGATGGCGACCTGCTTGTCGTCCCAGTAGTCGGTGAGCAGCGTGTTGCCCGAGCCGGCGCCGATGATTGCCAAGTCCACCTGATGCTGTGTCATGAGCTCATCGTAGGTACCTTGCCGGTCCGGCGCACAGTGTCGCAGGCCGCATTGCGGTGTCGGGCCGCTCTCACCGGTGGTCCGCGGCGCGGCTCCCATCACCCGGGGCCGGCTCCTACTGTCCGGCGGCCAGCTGCCCCAGCTCGATGGAGGTGTCCTGCAGCCGTTCCGGGTCGATGCGCTGGCCCACCAGGGAACGCAGCGTGTCGTTCACATCCCAGATGTTCACGTTCATCGCCGCGGTGATCCGCCCCTCACGCAGCCAGAACATGATGAACTCGCCCTCGTCCATGTCCCCGCGCACCACATCGGCGTCCCCGTCCTGGCGGTCCCCGACGTACTCCATTCCCAGCTCGAACTGGTCGGTGAAGAAGTAGGGCAGCCAGTCATACTGCTCGTCGGCGCCGGTGAGCGTGGCCGCGGCCAGCTTGCCCTGGCGGATCGCGTTGTCCCAGTGCTCCACCCGCAGCTGGCGGCGCAGCGTCGTGTTGAACGCCTGGGCGATGTCCCCGACGGCCAGCACATCCGGGTCCGAGGAGCGCAGTGACGCGTCGACCACCACCCCGTGATCGGTTTCGATCCCGCTGGCGGCGGCGACCTCCAGGTGCGGGCTGGCGCCGATCGCCAGGAGCACCAGGTCCGCGCCGGTCTGCCAGCTGCCGGCGTGCACCACCAGCTGATCGGCGCCGCGTTCGATCCGGTCCACGTGGGTGGCCAGCTCAAACTGCACCCCGGCCTCCTGGTGCATCCGGGTCAGGTGGTTGCCGAAGGGTTCGCCCAACACATTGCCCAGCGGGATGCGCGACGGGGAGATGACGGTGACCTCCGCGCCCTGCTGGCGGGCGGAGGCCGCGGCCTCCATGCCGATCCACCCGGAGCCGACGATCACCAGACGGGTGCCCTCATTCAGGTCCTCGCGCAGCGCCCGGGCGTCGTCAATGGTGCGCAACACCCGCACCCCGGGCAGGTCCGCCCCCTCAATGCCGCCGCTGGAGTTGGCCCGCGATCCGGTGGCCAGCACCAGCTGGGCGTAGTCCAAGGTGCCGCCGCCGTCCAGGGTCACCCGTTTGGCGGTGCGGTCGATCGCCTCCACCCGGGTGCCCAGCAGCAGGTCGATGTCGTGCTCGGTGTACCACTGCGCGTCGTGCACGGTGAAGTCCGGCAGCTCGCTGCTGCCCTGCAGGAAGTCCTTGGACAGCGGCGGACGCTCATAGGGCAGGTGCTCCTCGCCGGCGATCAGGGTCACCGCCCCGCCGTAGCCGCGTTCGCGCAGCTCGCTGGCCGCGGTGGCGCCGGCCAAACCGCCGCCGATGATGATCACTGGTGCCTCTGACATGATCCTGCCCCTTCTGGGCGCCGGGACCAACCCCGGGCCCCGGTGTTGCCTTGAGCCTGTCCTCTGCTTCGATCCTCACACCGTTGCCCGGGACGTGGCAAGAGCTGGAGCGTGGTGAGGCAGGTTCCCGGGAGCTGGAGGCTGACCGAGACGCATCTCACAGGCAGCGGGATTTGCGCGATAATTGGCGGCACCCGCGCCGGGGGTTGCCAGGCGTTAACCTGCGGTTCAGGCCCCGGTTGCCGGTGCGACAGCTGGCTTGGGCAGCATCGGCCCTGGTGCCGCCGCATCGATCACGGCGGCCAGGAAAACTTCAGTTGAAGGGTAGATCATGTTTTCTCGTACCAAGAGGTTGGTTCCGGCGGCGGCCGCGCTGGTGTTGGGCGTCGGCGCCCTGTCCGGGTGCTCGGTGGGTGCCGGGGCGGTGGAGTCCAGCCAGGATCCGGCCCCGCTGCTGGATCGTGCCGCCACCGGTGGGCTCTCCGAGCACGGCGGGGCGCGGCGCATGGACGGTGACACCACCGATGCGGTGCGCGAGGCGGTGAAGGACGCCGGGGCGAAGAACGTCATCCTGCTCATCGGCGACGGCATGGGCGATTCGGAAATCACGGCCGCCCGCAACGTCGCCGAGGGTGCCGGCGGCTTCTTCAAGGGGCTGGACGCGCTGCCGCTGACCGGGCAGTACACCCACTACGCACTGGACAAGGAAGGCAAGCCGGACTACGTGACCGACTCGGCCGCCAGCGGGACCGCCTGGGCCACCGGTACCAAGTCCTACAACGGTGCGATCTCGGTGGACATCAACGGCAAGAGCCAGCAGAGCCTGCTGGAACTGGCGAAGGAAGGCAACCTCGCCACCGGCGTGGTCACCACCAGCGAAATCCAGGACGCCACCCCGGCCGTGCAGTATTCGCATGTGGCCGAGCGCAAGTGCTATGGCCCGGAGGCCACCAGTGAGAAGTGCGCGCAGAACGCCCTGGAAAACGGCGGCGCCGGCTCGATCACCGAGCAGATGCTGGCCACCCGTCCGGACCTGGTGTTCGGCGGCGGGGCGGAGACCTTCGCGGAGAAGGCCAAGGCCGGGGACTACAAGGACAAGACCCTGCGCCAGCAGGCCAACGAGCGCGGCTACACGATCGTGGAGGACACCGCCGGGATGCAGCAGGCCCAGGCGGCGAACCAGGACACCCCGCTGCTGGGGCTGTTCGCCGAGGGCAACATGGAGGTGCGCTGGACCGGGGACCTGGCTTCCAAGGACGGCATCTCCAAGCCGGCCCAGCAGTGCAAGGACAACCCGGCGCGGGACTTCGAAAAGGCCCCGGACCTGAAGAGCATGACCTCCAAGGCGATCGACCTGCTCAAGGACGATGAGGACGGGTTCTTCCTGCAGGTCGAGGGCGCCTCGATCGACAAGCAGGACCACGCGGCGAACCCGTGCGGGCAGATCGGCGAGACCGTGGACCTGGACGAGGCGGTGCAGGAGGCGCTGGCCTTTGCCAAGGAAGACGGTGAGACCCTGGTGGTGGTCACCGCCGACCACGCGCACACCAGCCAGATCGTGGCCCCGGACACCGAGTCCCCGGCGCTGACCTCCAAGCTGGTCACCGCGGACGGCAGTGAGATGGCGATCCTCTACGGCACCGGTGAGGAGGCCGCCTCCCAGGGCCACACCGGCGCGCAGCTGCGCATCGCCGGCTACGGTCCGGGGGCCGCGAACGTGGTGGGCCTGAGCGATCAGACGGACCTGTTCTTCACGGTGCGTGACGCGCTGGGGCTGGGCAAGTAGCAGCACCGCAACCCCAACAGCATCAGGGGCCGATCCAGTGGGTCGGCCCCTGATGTGCTGCGTGGAAAGTGGGTGCGGTTCAGCCTCTGGCACCGCGGCCGCAGCCGGTGCGGGGGTCGCACCCGGTGCGGCGGCCGCACCCGGCGGCGGGTTAGCGCAGCACCACGGTGCGGTTGCCCCAGAGGAATACCCGCCCCTCGCAGTGCCAGCGCACCGCGTTGGACAGGGCCTTGCATTCGCTGTCGCGCCCGGCGGCGACCAGGTCCTCGGGCATGTAGGTGTGGTCCACCTCCACCACCTGCTGGGCGATGATCGGCCCCTCGTCGAGCTCCGAGTTCACGTAGTGGGCGGTGGCGCCCACCGTCTTCACCCCGCGCTCCCACGCCTGGTGGTAGGGCTTGGCCCCCTTGAAGGAGGGCAGGAAGGAGTGGTGGATGTTGATGGTCTTGCCGGTCAGCTCGGTGGCCAGTTCATCGGAGAGCACCTGCATGTAGCGGGCCAGAACCACCAGTTCGGTGCCGGTCTGCTCGATCAGCTGCAGCAGTTCGGCTTCCGCGGCCGGCTTGGTCTGCTTGGTGACCGGGATGTGGTGGAAGTCAATGCCGTGCCATTCCACCAGTGAGCGGTGGTCCGGGTGGTTGGAGACCACCGCGACCACATCGATGGGCAGCTCCCCGGTGTGGGCACGGAAGAGCAGGTCGTTCAGGCAGTGGTCGAACTTCGAGACCATGATCAGGGTGCGGGTCTTCTGCCCGCGTTCGCGCAGGTTCCAGTCCATCCCCCATTCCTCGGCGACCGGGGTGAAGTCCTCGCGCAGCCGCTGCAGCAGGTCCGCACCGTCCTGCCCGGCGAAGTCCACGCGCATGAACAGGCGCTCGGCGCTCATGTCATCGAACTGCTTCAGCTCCACGATGGTGCGCCCGTGCTTGACCAGGAAGCCGGTGACGGCGTGCACGATGCCGGCCGCCTCCGGGCATTGCAGGGTCAGAACGTGCCGGACCTGCTCGCTCATCCTCGTTTGTCCTTTCACTTCTTCTCCAGGCGCCCGCCGGGTGTCCGCGAGGGTTCGCGGCCGGGTCGCGCCTGGTGTGTTTGCTTCCAGCTTAGGGCCTTGGGGCCGGTGGGTTGGGGCCGGTCCAGTTTGCTGGACTGGGTTGGCGGGGCCGGGTTCAGCACTGGGCCAGGGTCAGCGCCAGCCCGCCGCGCGAGGTTTCCTTGTACTTGCTCTTCATGTCCGCCCCGGTAGCGCGCATGGTCTCGATCGCCGCGTCCAGGCTCACCGTGTGCTGCCCGTCCCCGTGCAGGGCCAGGCGGGCGGCGTTGATGGCCTTCACCGAGGCGATCGCGTTGCGTTCAATGCATGGAATCTGCACCAGCCCACCGACCGGATCGCAGGTCAACCCCAGGTTGTGCTCCAGCGCCACCTCCGCGGCGTTCTCCACCTGTTCAGGGGTGCCGCCAAGCACGGCGCACAGTCCTGCGGCTGCCATCGCGCACGCCGAGCCGACTTCGCCCTGACATCCAACTTCTGCCCCGGAGATCGAGGCATTGGTTTTGATGATGATCCCGATCGCGGCGGCGGTAAGCAGGAACTGGATGACCTTCTCATCGCTGGCGCCGGTGACGAAGCGGGTGTAGTAATGCAGCACCGCAGGAATGATTCCGGCCGCCCCGTTGGTCGGGGCGGTGACGATCCGCCCGCCTGAGGCGTTTTCCTCATTGACGGCCAACGCGTAGAGGTTCACCCATTCCATCGCCCACAGCGGATCCATCGACTCCGACGCTTTGGCCTCAGCTTCCTGCCGACGCAGGCGTTCGCGCAGGGCTGGGGCACGACGGGTGACGTTCAGGCCGCCGGGCAAGGTTTTCTCGGTACGCCGACAGCCGTTCTCGACGCACTGCTGCATGACCTTCCAAATCTCCAGCAGTGCGTCGCGGACCTCGGATTCGCTGCGCCAGGAGAGCTCGTTCGCCCACATCACCTCGGCAATGGATTTGCCGGTGGCGGCACAGGTCTCCAGGAGCTCAGCGCCCGAGGTAAATCGATAGACGGCGTCGTTTTCGGTGTTCAACGGAGCCTGGAGCTCTTGGTCGTTCACTACGAACCCGCCGCCAATTGAGTACAGTGTTTGGCTGGCCAGCTCGGTGCCGTCGGAGTTAAAGGCGGCAAATCTCATGGCATTCGGATGTCCGGGCAGGGACTTGCGAGAATGCAACACCACATCGGCGTCGATCGAAAACTCGATCGGGGCCCGCCCGGCCAGCCGCAGGACCGCCGAGTCCCGGATCTGCTGAATCAAGTCCGGCACTTCATCGGTATTCACAGTGGCCGGATCATGTCCCGCCAACCCGAGGATGACCGCAGTATCCGAATGATGGCCGATGCCGGTGGCTCCCAGGGAACCGAACAGCTCGGCGCGCACCCGTGCCACCTGCCCAAGTACCCGCCCATCCAGGGCGGCCGCGAAGCTCGCGGCCGCCCGCATCGGCCCCACCGTGTGTGATGATGAGGGACCAATGCCAATGGAAAACATGTCCAGCGCGGACAGTGCCATCTAGTCCACCTCTGGCGAGCCGAACTCGGTCATGGCGTCGATCAGCCACCGTACCGTGTGCTCGGTGAAGGAGGCACGCGGAAGAATCCGCCAGGTCTGCTCGCTGACCCTCCACAGCAGCACCGGGACGTTCGCCACCGTGGTGGTGATCGCCTGATTCACGGCAAACGCGCTGGGGTGCAGATCCGCCGGGCAGCTCTTGCGCAGCACCAGCGGCGCAGACGGGCCTTCCAGCTCCAGCACGCTGCGATTGGCCGACAAGTCCACGACCTGGCCGGCCTGGTCTCCCAGCGCCTGGGTGAGTTGCTCGCTCAGCTGAACGTTCTCGGGTGCAAACACCAGGAATTCATCCGGTCCGAGCCACAGCACGGCAGTGCCGGTGACATCTCCGGCGACCTCACCCACCTGTGCGGGCAGGCCGACCCCCGTGGCGTCAGCCAGCTGCTGGTGGCCGGCGGTGCCGGGTGCTGCGCGCAAACCCACCTGGGTGGCGAAAGCGACCTCGCGTAGGGCCACCGCACGCTCGCCGGTCACGGTCGCCGCCGCCATCTCCCCGGCAAGGTGCTCGGCCGGGGAGCGGCGCAGGACGGTGGTTTCGATCAGAGTGTTGTTAGCCATCTCGGCGGCTTCCTTCCGGGTCAAAGAGTACGGTTTCGGAGACCACGACGTCGACCAGGCGGTCGCCAATCGGTGTCTTCAGCGTTTCGCCGATACGATTACGCCCATTCTTGATCAGCGCCAGTCCGAAGGTCCGGCCCAGGGCGGCCGAGTTGTAGGAGCTGGTCACCCACCCGTCCATCGGGGTGATGCCGTTCTCGGTGCCCGCGTCGGCAGCGACCAGGGCGGCGCCTTCCGGCAGACGCAGGGTTTCGTCGACCGGCAGCACCGATACCAGTTGCTTGCGGTCATCCCGCAGGTTGTCATCCCGCGAGAAGGAGCGCTTGCCCACGAAGTCCTTGATCTTGGAAACAACCCACTCCATGCCCGCATCCTGCGGGGTCACCGTGCCGTCCGTATCCTGCCCCACGATGATGAAGCCCTTTTCCGCGCGCAACACGTGCATGGTCTCGGTGCCGTACGGGGTGATGTTGAATTCCTGACCGGCTGCGTAGACATCTTCCCAGATCTTCAGTCCATGCCAGCTGGGGACCGCGATTTCGAAGGCCAACTCGCCGGAGAACGAAATACGCGAGATCCGGGCCTCGATGCCGCTGTCCAGGGTGACGTCCTGGAAGGCCATGAACTTGAATGCGTCGTTGGAGACATCCAGGTTGGACGCCAATTTCCCGATGACATCACGGGAACGTGGACCGACCACTGCCACGGTCGCGAACTGCTCGGTCACCGAGGTGCACGTTACATCCAGTTCAGGCCACTCGGTCTGCAGCCACTCCTCCAGCCAGTCAAGCACGTCGGCGGCCCCGCCGGTGGTGGTGTGCATGAGGAAGCGGTCTTCAGCCAAGCGCAGGGTCACCCCGTCGTCGAAGATCATTCCATCGGCCTTGCACATGACGCCGTAGCGCCCCATGCCCACCTTCAACTTGCTGTAGCCGTTGGTGTACATGCGGTTGAGGAACTCGGCAGCGTCCTTGCCCCGGATTTCGATCTTGCCCAGGGTTGTGGCGTCGAGCATGCCGACGGAATCGCGCACCGCGGCGCACTCGCGCAGCACGGCCGCGTCCATGTCCTCCTCGCCCTGCGGGAAGTACCAGGCGCGCTTCCACTGTCCCACGTCCTCAAACTTTGCCCCGTGTTCCAGGTGCCAGGAGTGCATCGGGGTGATGCGCGCGGGGTCCAGCAATTGTCCTCGGGTACGACCAGCCAGAGCCGCGAACGCTACCGGAGTGTAGGGGGCGCGGAAGGTGGTGGTTCCGATTTCCGAGGGGTCCTCGATGCCCAGCACGGCAGCGATCACGCCGATGGCTGCCACCCCGGAGGTCTTGCCCTGGTCGTTCGCCGTGGAAATGGAGGTGTACCGCTTGATGTGCTCCACGGACCTCATTCCGGCCCCGGTGGCGCGCAGCACGTCAGCCACGGTCTGGTCACGCTGCAGGTCCACGAAGTGGCGCGTGTAGTTCGCCGCGTCGTCGCCATTTAGCGAAGGAACCAGCCACACCGGGCGAGTCTCCCCGAGGGCGGTTTCGGGTGCCTGCGGAACGGTGGCCACATGCTGGTAACCGGCAGCCGAGGCGGCTGCCGCCCCGGTGGCGGCACCGGTTGACAGGGCACCGGCGGTGTCCAGCCGTCCGGTCACTGCCCCGGCCAGGTGTTGGTTGGCCACGGCGCCGGCGGGCACGAAGGCGTGGATGGTGGTGTCCCACACCAGCTTGCCCTGCCGCTGGGAGTGCAGGTGCACGACGGGGTTGAACCCGCCGGCCACGGCCAGCACGTCAACTTCGAAGCGTTCGTGGTCACCGAGCTCGCTGTTCTCGTCCAGTGGAGCGACCAGGATGGCTGATAGTTCCCCGGACTCTTCCGCTTCGGTGTCGACAACTACCGAACCGGTCAGCACGGTCACCCCGTCGGCGACGGCTTCGGCCGCCGCCGCGGAGGCGGTCGACCGGGCGTCGATGACGGCGACCACCCCGCCGCTGGCCGCCAGTTCGGAAACTAGCGGGTAGACCGAATCATTGGTCGTAGCCACCGCGATGCGCTGTCCCACGCGGACACCGTAGCGGTTCAGGTAGCTTCGAACCGCTCCGGCCAGCATGATGCCGGGCCGGTCGTTGTTTTCGAATACCATCGGCCGCTCGTGGGCCCCGGTGGCCAGCACAACTTGCTTGGCACGCACATGCCAGACGCGTTCGCGCGAAACTCCCTTGCCGGCCGGACCGTTGAGGTGCACCGTGCGCCGCTGTACGGCAACGATGTAGTTCGCATCGTAGGAGCCGAGCACAGTGGTGTTCTGCAGGTGGGTGGTCTCCTCGGCCTGCGCCAGCTCCCCGGTGACCTCCTCGATCCAGTTGGAGGCGTCCTTGCCGTCGATCTGCTCCCCGGATGTGTCGCGCAGGGTGCCGCCAGCCTCGGTGCGCTCATCCATCAGCAGCACACGGGCACCAGAACGGCTGGCCTCACGCGCCGCGGCCAGGCCGGCCGGCCCTGCCCCCACGACCAGCACATCGGTGTGTACGTGGACATGGTCGTAGTAGGCCGGATCCGTGGTTGGGTCCAGTACGCCCAGGCCCCGCAGCAAAGTGGCGTGCATCCGGTCGGTGACCGTAACGGTCGTGGCGGGAAGCATCGATTCGTCGATGTCCTCGTGGTGGCGGGCCGCCACGGTGATGAGCGCGTTGGGTTCCTCAACTCCGGCAGAGAAGATGCCCCGGGGGCGGTTCAAATACATCGAGTTGCCACAGGAGCGCATCCCATTGGCGAGCATGGCGCTAGCGACGGTGTCCCCCGACAGAGCGGAGAGCTGCTGGCCGTCAACGGTGAGCAGCAAAGCCTCCTCACGCTGAACACGCGCGGAAGGTGCCATGGCGGTCTCCAGCCGGTAGGGCTTGTTCTGGCTCATCGGGTACCTCCCTGGGTGTTCTGCAGTTCCGGGCGTGCTTCCCCGGCGCGGTAAACGGCCTTGAATTCGTAGGTGACGGTGTCGCGAAGGGCGTTGAACCACTTGCGGCACCCGCCGGAGTGGACCCAGCGTTCGGCGAAGATCCCCTTCGGGTTCTGGCGGTAGAACAGGAAGTGGGCCCATTCCTTGTCGCTCAGCGCGTGGGGGTCGGCGGGGTAGGCGACGTGCGCCTGCCCGCCGTACTTGAATTCGGTTTCATTGCGTGGCCCGCAGTTCGGGCACTCAATCAGCATCATGGTGGCGGCTCCTAGTGGGCCACGGCGGCGGCGCCGTGTTCGTCGATGAGGTGTCCGGTTTCGAAGCGATCCAGGCTGAACGGGGCGTTCAGGGCGTGCGGTTCATCGTTGGCGATGGTGTGGGCCAGGGTGAACCCGGCCCCCGGGGTGCCCTTGAACCCGCCGGTCCCCCAGCCGCAGTTCACGTACAGGTTCTGGATCGGGGTCTTGGAGATGATCGGGGAGGCGTCCATGGTGGTGTCCACGATTCCACCCCAGGTGCGCAGCACGTGGGCCCGGGCGAAGATCGGGAACAGCTCCACCGCGGCGGCCATCTGCTCCTCGATCACGTGGAAGGCGCCGCGCTGGCCGTAGCCGTTGTAGGTGTCGATGCCCGCGCCCATCACCAGTTCGCCCTTGTGCGCCTGGGAGACGTAGACGTGGATGTGGTTGGACATCACCACGGTCGGGTGCACCGGCTCGAACAGCTCGGAGACCAGCGCCTGCAGCGGGTGGGACTGGATCGGCAGCTCAAAGCCGGCCATTTCGGCCAGCACCGAGGAGTGACCGGCCCCGGCCAGGGCGACCTTGCCGGCGTGGATGGTGCCACGGGTGGTCTTCACCCCGGTGACCTTCTCCCCGTCCTTCAGGAAACCGATGACCTCGCAGTTCTGGATGATGTCCACGCCCATCTCATTCGCCTTGCGGGCAAACGCCCAGGCGACGTGGTCGTGCTTGGCGATGCCGGCGCGCGGCTGGTAGGTGGCCCCCATGACCGGGTAGCGGATGTCATCCCCGGTGTTGATGATCGGGCAGACCTCCTTGACCTGTTCAGGGCTCAGCCATTCGGCATCCACGCCGTTGAGCTTGTTCGCCTCGACTCGGCGCACCGATTCGCGCACGTCGCCCAGCGTGTGGGCCAGGTTCAGCACGCCGCGCTGGGAGAAGAGGAAATCGTAGTCCAGTTCCTCGGGCAGCTGCTCCCACAGCTTCAGCGACTTCTCGTAGATTCCCGAGGACTCGTCCCACAGGTAGTTGGAGCGGATGATGGTGGTGTTGCGGGCCATGTTCCCGCCGGCCAGCCAGCCCTTTTCCAGCACGGCGATGTTCGTCATGCCGTGGTTCTTGGCCAGGTAGTAGGCCGTGGCCAGGCCGTGTCCGCCGCCGCCGACAATCACGGCGTCATAGGAGGACTTCGGTTCGGGGTTCGCCCAGAGGAATTCCGGGTGCTCAGGCAGCAAGTCAGCCATGATTATTCTCCAATCTTCTTCAGGTTTGGGTAGAGCGGGTGGGCCGCAGCCAAATCCAGCACCCGCTGCTTCAACTCCCCAAGCTTGCCCGTACTACCCTCCACACCAGCAATCAACGTCTGCGCAATAACCTCAGCCACCTCAGCAAACGCCTCCTCCGAGAAACCACGCGTCGCCAACGCCGGGGTACCAATCCGCAACCCCGAAGTCACCATCGGCGGACGCGGATCAAACGGCACCGCATTACGATTCACCGTGATCTCCACCTGCGCCAACAAATCCTCCGCCTGCTGGCCATCGAGCTCGCTGTTACGCAGATCCACCAACACCAAATGCACATCAGTGCCGCCGGTCAGCACGCTGATCCCCTTGGCCTCGACATCGGCCTGGGACAAACGCTCAGCCAGAATCCGCGCACCAGCCAACGTCCGCTCCTGGCGTTCCTTGAACTCTTCCGACGCGGCGATCTTGAACGCCACCGCCTTGCCCGCGATCACATGCTCCAACGGCCCACCCTGCTGACCCGGGAACACCGCCGAATTCAGCTTCTTGGCAATCTCCGCGTCATTCGACAAAATAATCCCGCCACGCGGACCAGCCAAAGTCTTATGCGTGGTCGAGGTGACCACATGCGCATGCGGCACCGGCGACGGATGCAACCCCGCAGCCACCAAACCAGCAAAATGCGCCA
>NZ_JAVGCZ010000046.1:0-20504 GCF_052928425.1 Glutamicibacter sp. BSL13 | reverse complement strand
GGCGGGCTCGGGCGCGGCCTGGGCCGGAGCCTGCTCGGTCTGCTGTCCGGCGGCGCGCTGATCGCCCTGCCCGGCCTCCTGCTGCGGTGCACCGGCAGCCTCCTCGCCGGGCTGCTGCTCGGCGGACTCGGCGCCCTGGCCGTTGCGGGACCGCGAACGCGGGCGGCGACGCTGCTTGCGCGGCTTCTGCTCGCCGGTCTCCTCATCCCGGTCCTGGCCCGGCAGGGCGGCTTCCAGCTGCTCCAGGCTCACCGGAGCCTGGTCCCTGCCGGATTCCTGCTTGGCTTCCGCTTCCTCGGCCTCGGTCAGGTGCGAGGCGGCGGCGATGCTGGCCAGGGCGCTGCGTGCGGCCTCGCTCTTCTCGTCGCTCTCGGTTTCCTGGGTGGCCCGCTGCTCGGTGGGCTTGGTTTCCTCCTGGCCGCTGGAGCCACCGCGACGGCGCCGGGAACGGCTGGACTTGGATTCCTGGTTCTTCTTGGCGTGCGATTCACCGTGCGAGTTGTAGCTCTTGCGGTGCTCCACCGGCTCCTCGTGGGTGATCACCCCGCGTCCAGCGCAGACCTCGCAGGCCTCCCCGAAGACTTCCAACAGGCCGGTGCCCATGCGCTTGCGGGTCATCTGCACCAGACCCAGGCTGGTGACCTCGGCGACCTGGTGCTTGGTGCGGTCGCGGCCCAGGCACTCGATCAGCCGGCGCAGGACCAGGTCCCGGTTGGCCTCCAGCACCATGTCGATGAAGTCGATGACGATGATGCCGCCGATGTCGCGCAGGCGCAGCTGGCGCACGACCTCCTCGGCCGCCTCCAGGTTGTTCTTGGTGACGGTTTCCTCGAGGTTGCCGCCCGAGCCGGTGAACTTGCCGGTGTTCACGTCCACCACGGTCATCGCCTCGGTGCGGTCGATGACCAGCGAACCGCCGGAGGGCAGGAACACCTTGCGATCCAGCGCCTTGTTGATCTGCTCGTCGATGCGGTAGTGGGCGAAGATGTCCTCTTCGTTCTTCCACTGCTCCAGGCGGCCCATCAGGTCCGGGGCCACGTACATCACGTAGGCCTCGATGGTGTCCCAGGCCTGGGTGCCGGAGACGATCAGCTTGGTGAAGTCCTCGTTGAACACATCGCGCACGACCTTGATGGTCAAGTCCGGTTCGGAGTGCAGCAGTTCTGGGGCGAGGGTCTTGTTCGACTTGGACTGTTCCTCGATGCCCTCCCACTGGGCGCGCAGGCGGTTGATGTCATTCATCAACTCTTCCTCGCTGGCACCCTCGGCGGCGGTGCGCACGATGACGCCCGCGTTCTCCGGCAGGTGGTCCTTCAGGATCTTCTTCAGCCGCTGGCGCTCCACATCCGGCAGCTTGCGGGAGATGCCGGTCATTGAACCGCCGGGAACGTACACCAGGTAGCGTCCGGGCAGGGAGACCTGGCTGGTCAGGCGGGCACCCTTGTGGCCCACCGGGTCCTTGGTCACCTGCACCAGCACCGAGTCGCCGGCCTTCAGCGCGTTTTCGATGCGCCGCGGCTGGCCCTCCAGGGCTGCGACGTCCCAGTTGACTTCGCCGGCGTACAGCACGGCGTTGCGTCCGCGCCCGATATCCACGAACGCGGCCTCCATGGAGGGCAGCACGTTCTGGACCTTGCCCAGGTACACGTTGCCGATCAGGGAATCCTGCTGGGTCTTGGACACGAAGTGCTCGGCCAGCACCCCGTCCTCCAGCACACCGATCTGGATGCGGTCCTCGCGCTGGCGCACGATCATCTGGCGTTCCACCGACTCGCGGCGAGCCAGGAACTCGGCCTCGGTGATTACCTGACGGCGGCGACCGGTTTCCCGCGATTCGCGGCGGCGCTGGCGCTTGGCTTCCAGACGGGTGGAACCGCGCACCGAGGTGACCTTGTTGGAGACCGGGGTGTCCAGGCTTGCGCGCGGGGCACGTACCCGGGTGACGGTGTTCGGCGGGTCATCCTGCGAACCGCCATCCAGTTCCAGATCCACTTCCCCGCGACGGCGGCGACGCCGACGGCGTGAGGTGACCTCATCGGCGTCCTCGTCGTGGTGTTCCTCCCCGCGCTGTTCGGCTTCGGCCTGCTGCTTGGTCTTGGGGATGGCGTGGCGTACGACCGTGTGGGCCGCCTCGGGCACGGCGAAGGGATTGATCATCATGGTGCTGCCGTGCTGCGCGAGCAGGGCGCCGGTGTGGTCCTCGTTTTCCTTCGCTGCGCCGCTTTCGCTGGCTTCAGCGGCGGCATCGGTTTCGGTGGTTTCGGTCGCCCCGGTGGATTCGGCAACTGCCTCGGTGGCCTCGGTCGGTTCCTGCTGGCGGGGCGCCTTGGAGGTCTTGGGCGGGCGGGACTCGGCCGGGGCCTGCTTGCGGTCGGTGTCCTGGCCGCCCTGGGCCGCGCTGGCCTTGTCCGTGCTGGTCTCGTTGGCGCTGGCCTCGGCGTCGGCCTGGGTGGCGCGCTGGCGGCGTTCGGCCTGGCGATTCATACGTGCGGTGTCCGGGGTGGAGACCGGGGTGCGGCGGGTGACCCGCATGCGGGTGCCGGTGGGTTCCACGCCGGCGGCCGCGTTCAGTTCGGCCAGGGTCATTGCCTGGCGCAGCGGGCGGGCCGGGGTGGTGGCTACGGTCGTGCGCCGGGCACGAGTCGAACGGTTGCCACGCTTATTTCCTCCGGAACCACTCTTGCGTTCTTTTGATGCGCTCATCAGGTTCGCGTACTCCTCTAAAACATTCCAGCGCCGGCGCTTCCACAGACAGCGCAGCAGCCGAAACTCTATTCATTTATGCCATGCGGTCGGCCACGTTTCTGGCCTGTCGGGCATCAAAGTCCTCTGTAGGTCCGTCTCACCGATTTTCGCGATGCAACGTATTGCACCGTGGAAACTGGACACGGTCAACGGGTGTGCTTCAGAACCGGCCGTTTTCCTATACGGCCCTTCGATCCGCGGTATTCCCCCGGGAGGCGCACTTTCTTGGGCACTCAACCGGAGCGATGCATCGCCTGACGATCTGTCGTTCAAAGTCTCTCGTTGGGTTGAAAGCAGACTGTGGATCCACGAACAACCACCAACATTCTCTCACATTTAGCCGCATGGCGGATGATCTTCGCTATGGGAGCACACAGTAAGTGCTTTTAGGATTGGAATAACCAATGCGCAAAACCGCGCATTCCAATGAGCAAACGGACTAGGCAGAACATGAATTCAGCTGTAGAGAATCTCCCGACACCGGGCGTGTTGCCCCGGTGGGCCAAGGATCGCGGTTTTGGAATCTTTACCGTGGTGACCGGCGTGATCGCCTGGATCGCCTCCGGTGTACTGGTGCTGGATCGGCTGGCCCTGTACAAGAACCCGGACTACGTCACCAGCTGCGACATCAACCCCTGGATTTCCTGCGGCACGGTCATGAAGTCCTGGCAGGCCGAACTGCTGGGCTTCCCGAACCCGCTGCTGGGCATCGTGGGATTCGCGATCGTGATCACCGTGGGCATGGCCTTGCTGGCCGGGGCCCGCTTTGCCCGTTGGAACTGGGTGGGGTTCCAGATCGGCATCACCCTGGCGATGGTGTTCATCATCTGGCTGTGGTCCCAGGCACTGTATGACATCAGCGCGCTGTGCCTGTACTGCATGGTCGTATGGGCCATGGTGATCCCGCTGTTCGTGCACACTACCGCTCGCAACGTCATCCACGGGGTGATCCCGGCCGGGGCGGGCGTGAAGAAGTTCTTCGCCGAGTGGTCGTGGGTGATTACCGTGGTCCTGCTGCTGGTCGTCGCCGCGACCGTGGTCCTGCGCTTCCCGAACGCCTTCTTCGGCTAGGGCACGACGAAAGCCTGCTGATGCGCCGCATGGCACTAACGCGTCGGGCGTGGATGGGGATCACCGCACTGCTGGTGGTCCCCATCGGCCTTTTTGCCCGCTTCCTGCCCTTGGGGCTGGCCGCCGACCTGACTGGGGGTCTGCTCTACGCCACGCTGCTGTATGTGCTGCTCGGTTTCCTCTTCCCACGCGCGGCCCGGCTGCACCTGTTCCTGGGTTCCCTGGGGTGGTGCGTGGCGGTGGAACTGCTGCAGCTGACTCCCCTGCCCCTGCAGCTGGCCCAGTCACTGCCCATCCTGCGCCTGGTGTTGGGCACCAGCTTCGCGGTGCTGGACCTGTTCGCCTATGTGGCCGGGGCCGCGCTGGCCTGGACGGTGGATGGACTCATCCGCCGGACGCAGGCCCATGCCCAGGCGGCCCGGGAGCTCTAGCGCAGGGCTCCCCGGGCGTGTCGCCCGCACCGCGTCCGGCTGCTGCACCGCAATTCCGCCCACTCGTGGCGGTGGGCCACCCAGCGTAAACCATGGCAAAAGTGACCCATCTGGCACACCGGGAGAAAAACCGACTAAGTTTGAGTCATGGCCCATGACAATTGGAATACGGAAACAGCCCAGGATTACGGCATCAACCTGTTGGTCTCCGACACCATCAGGCTGCGCGAGCTTCAGGAAGAAGACCTGCCAGTCCTTGCCGGCTGGTGGAACAGTCCGGAATTCATGGCGCTGCAGGGCAACATTGTCCTGCCCCACCCGCGCACCGAGGCTGCGGAGATCTTCCGGGACTGGAGTCAGAACCGGGGCACGAAGGACGGCATCGGCTTGTGCATCACCCTGCCCGACGACACGCTGGTGGGGCACACTGCGCTGTACAACTACCACGCCTCGGCCCGCTCGGCCGAGCTGATGATGATGATCGGCGGCTCCTACGTGGGCCAGGGCTACGGCACCGAGGCGACCAAGATGATCGTGGATTTCGGGTTCCGGGAAATGGGCCTGAACCGCATCGGGTTGGGCATCTGGGAGTACAACGAGCGGGCGCTGCGCACCTTCACCAAGGCGGGTTTCCGTGAGGAGGGCCGGGCCCGGCAGGCCGGGTTCCACAACGGCGAATTCCACGACAAGATCCTGCTCAGTCAGCTGGCCGACGAGTACTTTGGCTAGACCCGCCGCAGACTTCGGAGCTACGGCAACCGGCGCGAGGCCTGACCGGGTTCGTCTGCGCGAACTGCGTGCGGAGGACCTGCAGCCGTTGTCGTGCTGGTGGAATGACCCGGCAACCATGGTGCACCAGACGAACCTGGTGCTGCCCCAGCCGATGAAGGGCCTTTACCGGGTTTGGCAGGTCTGGAGCCAGAACCGGCCGACTTCCCGCGACGCCGGTTTCAGCATTGAGCTGGTCGGCGGGCCGCTGATCGGGCACGCGAGGCTCTACGGCGGGAACACCCCGGCCCGGGCGGCCGAGTTCGCGATCATCCTCGGCCCGGATTTCCGAGGACAGGGCCTGGGGGCGCAGGCCACCGCACTGATGCTGCGCCATGGCTTCCACCAGCTGGGGCTGAACCGCATCCACCTGGGGGTGTACGAGTACAACCAGCGCGCCCAACGCACCTACACCAGGCTGGGCTTTCGCCCCGAGGGCCGCCAACGGGCCGCCGTTTTTCATGATGGCCGGTTCCACGACCGGATCCTGATGGGCCTGCTGGCCAACGAGTACCCCGCCTCCCCCGCCGCCGGGCTGGCAGCAACCCGCTAGGGGCGGGAACCAGGCAGTGACGGACAGTTGAATTAACTCATCCTTTTGGACGTGTCTCGCGCGCTTCGGCGACCGCTAGCCTATTGTTTAATTGATCAATCCCCCTGACGTAGGAGCAAGAATGGCGTTCTTCCGCAAGGCTGCATCCTCAAAAAACAGGCCACCGACACAGCAAGTGGTGGTCGCGGCAGAAGCACCGGTTCGTGAGCGGCCGGAGTTCACGGTTCAGGGATTGTGGACCGACATGCTCGGCCGGTTGGGGATCCGCTGCCTGCAGATCTTGATTGTGGGACTGGTTGCCGGCTTCGTCATCATTGGCATGCTGCGCCTGACCATGATCGTGATCCCGACGCTGATCGCGCTAATCCTCTCCTGCGCCCTGTGGCCGCTGGTCACCAAGCTGCGCAAGCACCTGTCCCCGATGCTGTCCGCCTGGGTCGTCTTCCTCGGGTCGCTGCTGGTTCTTGGCGGGATCGGCACCGGCCTGGTCTTCTCGGTCATGCGCGAATGGAACACCCTAGTCAACCAGGCCGCGGAGGGCTTTAACCAGCTCAACGACCTGGTGCAACGGTTCATCGGGGACATGCCGTTCACGGTGGACCAGGGCCAGATCGATGAGGCGGTGGACACCGTCACCTCGTTCATCACCAGCTCCCAGTTCGGCGCCGGAGCCCTGAACACCATCACTGCCGCCGGCAGCTTTGTCACCGGCAGCATCCTGCTGATGGTCATCCTGTTCTTCTTCCTCAAGGACGGGGACCGGATCTGGGCGTTCTTCATTTCCTGGACCCCGAAGCACTACCGCCACAAGTGGATCACCTCCGGTGATCGGGCGCTGCACACCTTCGGCGGCTACATCCGCGGCACCGCGATCATCGCAGCCGTGGATGCCATCGGCGTGACCGCCACCCTGCTGGTGCTGCAGGTGCCGCTGGCCCTGCCGCTGGGCGTGGTGGTCTTCCTCGGCGCGTTCATCCCCATGGTCGGCGCAACCGTGGCCGGCATCCTGGCCACCCTGGTCGGCCTGGTCACCAGCGGCCCGCTGGTTGCCCTGGTGGTGCTTGCCGCGGTGATCATCGTGAACCAGCTGGAGGGCAACTTCCTGCAGCCGGTGGTCATGGCCCAGGCGCTGAACCTGCATGCCCTGGTGATCTTGATGGCCCTGACCGCCGGCACCGTGCTGGGCGGAATCGTCGGCGCCGTGCTGGCCGTGCCGCTCTCCGCCGTGGCCTGGGGCATCATCAAGGTGTGGACCGAGCGCGAGAACATGGACGCGGTCGCCGCCGCCAAGGCGCAGATCAAGATCGAGGCCGAGATCCGTGCCGAGGACAAGGCTTTGGAGAAGCTGAAGAAGAAGGAGAAGGTCGACGAGGTCAAGCAGGACGTGGACGAGATGGCAGATGAGATCATCGCCAACTCGGAAGAACACTCCGACAAGGGCCAACGTCCAGACACGGAGCAGTAGGTCGCAACACCGCAAGGCGTCATCAAGGGCAACGGCGTTGACCGGGTGAACCTCAAGTGTGTTTAATGTGAATTAAGTTAAAATTGTGACTCCGTCTTCGGCTTCTCGCGCTTTCGCCGCCGGCACTCGCGGGCAGCCAGGACAAGATCCGGGTCACAGCGAAACTCATGTGCCTTCGAAAGTTGGATGCGAAGGCAGGAAGGTAGCCTCATGCTGAACGTCAGTTCCTCAGAAGGGCCAGAAAATCCCAGAACCCTTACCGCCGCGGCCCGTGATTCACGCGCCGTCCATTCCGCGGGTGAAGGCGGCGGCGGTCAGCTGCTGACCGAGAACGGGTTTGCCGCCTCAGCGGCGGCCAAGGGCGGAAGCGCGGACAGCGGCTGGTTGGATGAGCCCGCGAGCGGCTACCTGCAGAACGCGGGCCGCACCAACGACACGCTCGGCGGCTGGCTCTAGAGCACGAACCACCCGAATCAAGCCCCAGGGGCTGCGGCATGCGCCGTGGGCTCCTGGGGCTTGTTTGTATCCGGGACGGGCCCTTGCCGGCGTGAGCGGCGCGGGAACGCAAAACGCCCGGGTGCTGCCTCCAATGGGAGGCAGCACCCGGGCGTGATCGACGGCGGAGCTTCGCCGAGTTAGTCCGTGACGGCTAGTTGCCGAACCAGATGCCGATCTCACGCTCGGCGGATTCGGGCGAGTCCGAGCCGTGCACCAGGTTCTGCTGCACCTTCACGCCCCAGTCGCGGCCGAAGTCGCCGCGGATGGTGCCCGGGGCGGCGGTGGTCGGGTCGGTGGCGCCGGCCAGCGAACGGAAGCCCGGGATCACACCGTGGCCCTCGGCCACGATCGCCACGACCGGCCCGGAGAGCATGAACTCCACCAGCGGCTCGTAGAACGGCTTGCCCTCGTGCTCGGCGTAGTGCGCGGCCAGCATCTCGCGGGTGGCCTGCAGCTGCTGCAGCTTGGCGATGGTGTAGCCCTTGGCTTCGATGCGGGCCAGGATCTGTCCGGTCAGCCCACGCTTGACGCCATCGGGCTTGACCAGGATCAGGGTGCGGTCAGACATGTAAATACCTCTTGTCTTCGACGAAATTGATACTTATCTAGGATTCTACCGGTGGGTTGTTGCGTTCCCATTCGGCCTGCTCGGCTTCCCGGCGCTTGTTCTCCACGTCCATCTGCCCACCCTTGTACAGGGCATACCACCAGCAGGCGGCGAACGCGGCGCCGATGTAGAACATGTCGGCCAGCACGAAACCGCACAGGATGAACATCAGCTGGATGATCCAGCCCATGACGATTCCGAACGGCTTGCGCAGGAAGGCGCAGGTGATGATGCACAGCGCGATCATCACCGCTCCCCCGCCCAAGATGAGCCCCGGGGCAACCTCAGAGCGCTTCAGCCCCAGGGTGGCCAGGGTGAAGAACAGCGCCACGAACGCCTCCAGGGACAGCACCGAGGAGGCCAACATGATTTTCAGCGAGCGCGGCTTCTTGCGCATGCCCGGGCGCCATTCGCGCTGGGCCTTGGTCAGACGTGCCATGAGTGCTACTCACGTCCCTTCAACAACAGTGAAATCTCGCCAACCAGCGTAATCGACCCGGTGACCAGCACGCCGCCGGCCAGGTCGTTGCCGGCCTCGGCCCGGCCCACGCACCATTCGATGGCGTCTTCCAGGTCCTCGGTCACGTGCAGGTCCTCTTCGGGCCAGCCGGCCTCCAGGGCCAGGTTCGCCAGTTCCCCGGCGGGGATGGCCCGCGGGGAGGAGGACTGGGTCAGGCACAGATCCTCAACCAGTTCCCCGTATTCCTCGCGCATCTGGTAGAGCATCCCGGCGGCGTCCTTCTCCTGCAGGATCCCGACCATCAGCACCAGGCGGCTGAACCCGAAGGATTCCTTCACCGCGGTGGCCGCTGCCTGGACCCCGTCCGGGTTGTGCCCGGCGTCCACCAGCACGGTCGGCGCGGTGCGCACGATCTCCAGGCGTCCGGGGCTGGTCACCTCGGCGAAGCCCTGGCGGATGAGTTCCACGTTCAGCTCCTTGGCTCCCCCACCCAGGAAGGCCTCCACCGCGGCCAGCGCGACGGTGGCGTTCTGCGCCTGGTGGGCACCGTAAAGTGGGAGGAACAGCTCGTCGTAGCGCGCGGCCTGGCCCTGGATGTCCAGCATCTGACCGCCCACGGCGACCTTGCGCTCCAGCAGCTTGAAGTCCAGGGTCTCAAAGGCGAACGGCACCTCAAGCTCCCGGGCCTGGCGCAGCAGCACATCGGCCGCGTCGACCGGCTGCACCGCGGTGACCAGGTAGCCGCCGGGCTTGAGGATCCCCACCTTCTCCTCGGCGATCAGCTCGGTGGTGTCGCCCAGCAGGTCGGTGTGGTCCAGGGAGATCGGGGTAATCACCGAGACGTCGCCGTCGGCGACATTGGTGGCATCGGTGATGCCGCCCAGGCCCACCTCCAGCACCAGCACGTCCACCGGGGCGTCGGCGAAGATCGCAAATCCCAGGATCGTCACGGCCTCAAAGTAGGTCAGCCGGTTTTCCCCGTTGGCCTGCAGCTCCGAGTCCACCAGGTCCAGGTAGGGGGCAATCTCGTCCCAGATCCGCACGAAGGTCTCATCATCGACCGGTTCCCCGTCGATGCTGATCCGCTCGGTGACCGAGACCAGGTGCGGGGAGGAGTAGCGCCCGGTGCGCAGGTCATGCGCGCGCAGCAGCGACTCGATCATCCGCGCCGTGGAGGTCTTGCCGTTGGTGCCGGTGATGTGGATGACCGGGCAGGCCTTGTTCGGCTCGCCCAGCACCTCCATGGCCCGGAACATCGGGGCCATGCGCGGCTCAATCTTGTTCTCCGGGGCGCGCGCCAGCAGTTCGGCGTACACCCGTTCCAGTTCGCTCACGCGCTGACCTCGACCTTCACCTGGGGTTCCTTGGCGGCACCGTTGGCCTGCAGGACCAGGTCAACGGTCAGCGTCTCACCGCTGATCAGTTCCCGGTTCGCCTCCAGGGCCGCAATCACGGTTTCGTTCGCGCTGATGGTGGTGCGGATCCGGTCCGAGACCTGCAGATCCGCGTCCTTGCGGGCGGCCTGGATGCTGCGGACCATGTCGCGGGCGATGCCCTCGGCGGCCAGCTCCTCGGTGACCTCGGTGTCCAGCACCAGGAAGCCGCCATCGATGACCGCTGCGGCGATGTCCGCCTCCGCGTTCACCACGGTGTCCAGGGTGTACTCACCCTCCACCAGTTCCAGCCCGCCGGCGGTGACCACACCGTCGGCCACGGACCAGTCACCGGACTTGGCGCCCTTGATGGCCTGCTGCACGTTCTTGCCCAGGCGCGGGCCGGCGGCGCGCGCGTTGACCACCAGCTGCTGGCTGATCCCGTAGCTGGCCGCGTCCACCCCGGCCGCGTCGATCAGGGTGACCTGCTTCAGGTTCAGTTCATCCTTGATGATCGAGGCGTAGGTGCCTTCCAGGCGGGCGGCGTCACTGAGCACGACCTTCAGTTCGGCCAGCGGCAGGCGCACACGCAGGTTCTTGGCCTTGCGCAGCGAGGAGCCCACCGAGCAGATCTTGCGGGTGGTGTCCATGGTTTCCAGCAGCGCGGCATCGGCCGGGAACTGCTCGGCGTCCGGCCAGTCGGTCAGGTGCACCGAACGCTGCCCGGTCAGCCCCCGGTAGATTTCCTCGCAGGCCAGCGGCAGCAGCGGGGCGGCGACCTTCACCAGGGTCTCCAGCGCCGTGTACAGCGTGTCAAAGGCGTGGGTGTCCTCGTCGAAGAAGCGCTGGCGGGAGCGGCGCACATACCAGTTGGTCAGGGTGTCCATGTACTGGCGCACGGCGTCGGTGGCGTCGGAGACCTCGTACTCATCCAACGCGGTGGTCACCTCGCGCACCAGCTGGCCGGTGGCGGCGATCATGTACTGGTCCAGCGGGTCCGGTGAATCGTGGGAGATCTTCGCCTCGTACCCGGCGCCGTTGTTCGCGGCGTTGGTGTACAGGTTGAAGAAGTGCCACACGTTCCACAGCGGCAGCAGCACCTGGCGCACCCCTTCGCGGATGCCCTGCTCGGTGACCACCAGGTTGCCGCCGCGCAGGATCGGGCTGGCCATCAGGAACCAGCGCATCGCATCCGAGCCGTCGCGGTCCAGCACCTCGGTGACATCCGGGTAGTTGCGCAGCGACTTGCTCATCTTCTGCCCGTCGGAGCCGAGCACAATGCCGTGGGAGATCACGTTGGTGAACGCCGGGCGGTCGAACAGGGCGGTGGACAGGATGTGCAGGGTGTAGAACCAGCCGCGGGTCTGCCCGATGTACTCCACGATGAAGTCCGCCGGGTGGTGGCCGGTGTCGAACCATTCACGGTTCTCAAACGGGTAGTGCACCTGGGCGTAGGGCATTGAACCGGAGTCGAACCAGACGTCCAGCACGTCCTCGACGCGGCGCAGCGTGCCCCCGGCCGCGCAGCCCGCGTGGGCCTTGGTCAGCTCGTCGATGAAGGGGCGGTGCAGGTCCGGCTCGCCCTCATGGTTCACCGGCAGCCGGCCGAAGAAGCCCTTCAGCTCCTGCAGGGAGCCGAATACCTCGCGGTGCGTGCACTCCACCCCGTCGCACTCCCACACCGGGATCGGGGATCCCCAGAAGCGGTTGCGGGAGATCGACCAGTCGCGGGCGTTTTCCAGCCACTTGCCGAACTGGCCGTGCTTGACGTTCTCCGGGATCCAGTTGATCTGCTCGTTCAGCTCCAGCATCCGGTCCTTGATCTGGGTGACCTCCACATACCAGGAGGAGATCGCACGGTAGATCAGCGGGTGGCGGCAGCGCCAGCAGTGCGGGTAGGAGTGCTCGTAGGAGGCCTGCTTGACCAGTCGGGCGTCGTCCTTGAGGACATTGGTGATGGTCTTGTTCGCGTCAAAGACCTGCACCCCGACGATGTCGTTCAGCGGCCCGCCGGCGAACACCGGCAGGAACTTGGCGCCCTCATCGACCGAGAGGATCACCGGGATCCCGTTTTCCTCGCAGACCTTTTGGTCATCTTCGCCGTAGGCCGGGGCCTGGTGCACCAGGCCGGTGCCGTCCGAGGTGGTCACGTAGTCGGCGGTGACGATCTGCCAGGCGTTTTCGGTGCCGTACTTCTCGGTGTCGGTGTAGGTGTCCCACAGCGGTTCGTAGCGCAGTCCGGCCAGTTCGCGGCCCTGGTAGCTGGCGGTGATGGCGGCTGCGGCCTGCTTGGCGTCGGCGTAGCCCAGGTCCTTGGCGTAGGAGCCGAGCAGGTCGCGGGCCAGCAGGAAGCTGCCGCTGGCGGCCGAGGCCTTCACACCGGCTTCCCCGGCGGGCACGACCACGTATTCCACGTCCGGGTGCACGGCCAGCGCCTCGTTGGTGGGCAGGGTCCAGGGGGTGGTGGTCCAGGCCAGGGCCTGCACGCCGACCAGGTGGCGGGAGACCGGCAGCTCGCCCTCAAGGATTGGGAAGGTGACGGTCACGGTCTGGTCCTGGACGTTCTTGTAGACGTCGTCGTCCATGCGCAGTTCGTGGTTGGACAGCGGGGTCTCGTCCTTCCAGCAGTACGGCAGCACGCGGAAGCCCTGGTAGGTCAGCCCCTTGTCGGAGAGCTGCTTGAACGCCCAGATCACCGATTCCATGTATTCGACGTTCAGGGTCTTGTAGTCGTTTTCAAAGTCGACCCAGCGCGCCTGGCGGGTGACGTACTCCTCCCACTCGTCGGCGTACTTCATCACCGAGCTGCGGCAGGCGTCGTTGAACTTGTCGATGCCCATCTCCAGGATGTGCTTCTTATCGGCCATCCCCAGCTGCTTCATGGCCTCCAGCTCGGCCGGCAGCCCGTGGGTGTCCCAGCCGAAACGGCGTTCCACACGGTGTCCGCGCTGGGTCTGGTAGCGGGCGACCAGGTCCTTGACGTAGCCGGTGAGCAGGTGGCCGTAGTGCGGCAGGCCGTTGGCGAACGGCGGGCCGTCGTAGAAGACGAATTCGTTGTCTTCGCGCTGGTCAATGGAGGCCTGGAAGGTGTTGTCCCGCTTCCAGTACTCGAGGACTCGTTTTTCGATCTCGGGGAAGCGCGGAGATGCCGGGGTGGAACCGGAGGGATCGGTAGTGACCTTCGGGTAGAAGCTCATCGTAGGCGGCCATCCTTACAAGCGTAGGTTCGGAAACATCCACTGCGAGGACGACCTGTGGCCGCGGTACCACCCCGCTTGTTCCCCCATCCGGCACCGCGTGGGGGGCCGGCGGACAAACCGCTTGTCTTCAGCTGTCACGGGCTGGTCCCGCTCGGTTCTACTAGGCCCGGAACCGGGCTGTTCTTCCAAGGACTCCCCGGTGATGGCCGGATCAACGTCGTACGTCTTCCACTTTACCCGGATTTGTCCACCACGTCATGCCACCCTGACCGCGTGCTTCGGCACATCTTCAGCCAACACGGCCCCTGCTGCCCTGGACGCTGGCCGGTGAGCGGCTTCTGCCCTAGGCTCGGGGTGATCGGCACGGATGGGAGCACCGCGCCGCGCATTGTTCGAAGGGACCAGGAAAGTCAATGACGGACCATCACGGGCAGGACGGGATCTGGACGCATCTGGAGGATCTACCGGACACCGACGCCGGTCCACCGCACGACAATGCCGCCATTGCGGGTGAGGGCGAGTTTAACTTTGCCGTCAAGGCCAATATCCAGGTGCAGGGCCTTCCGACGAACGCGGCCAGTCCCGTCTATGGCGGGTACCGGGCCCCGGCCGATGCCCTGGTGGTTTCCATCCTGCGCCAGCATGGCGGTCGGGTGCACGGCCTGACGAACATGCATGAGCTGGCGTTCGGGATCACCAGCAACAACGCCGTCTACGGGCCGGTGCGCAACCCTTATGATCGGCAGCGCACCGCGGGCGGATCCAGTGGCGGCAGCGCCGCGGCCGTGGCCGCCGGGACCGTGCGCATGTCCCTGGGTACGGACACCGGCGGCTCAATTTCCATCCCGGCCTCCTCCTGCGGGGTGGTCGGGTTTCGTCCCAGCACCGGACGTTGGCCCATTGACGGGATCATCGGGCTGTCCACCTCCCGCGACACCATTGGCGTGCACACCCCCACCGTGGCCGAGGCGAGCCTGCTGGACAACTGGATCAGCAACACCCCGCCGACACCTGCTCCGGTCGCGCGTGCGCGCCTGGGACTGCCCGCCGCTTTCCACCGGGACCTCGATCCCGACGTGGCCCGGGTGCTGCGCCGGGCGCTAAAGTCCCTGGAACCCCATGTGCATTTCGTTGATGTGGACCTGTCCCCGATCATTGCCCTGACCGACCGGGCGCAGTGGGACCTGGTGGGGTGGGAGGCTCCGCGGCTGCTTAGCGCCTACCTGGCGGCGGCCGAGGACCTGAGCCCAACCCGGGCGTGGGCCGAGGTGGTTCACCGGGCGGCCTCCCCCGACGTGCGCGGCATCCTGGACAGCTATGCCAGCGAGCCGGTGGACCAACGCTCCTATCAGCAGGCCAGGCTCGCCATGGCAGCGGCGCGAGAGCGGTATGCCCGGCTCATGGAGCACCAACGCCTCGACGCCCTGTTCTTCCCCACCATGCCTGCGCTTCCCCAGCGGGTGGGCGAGGACCATGTGGTGGACCACTGCGGCCAGCCGACTGCCCTGTTCCCACTGATGACCCGGAATGTCGGGCCGGGCACGATACTGGGCGTGCCGTCGGTGACCCTGTCCGCCGGCCGGGGCTCGCACGGACTGCCGGTGGGGATGACGGTGCAGGGTAGCGCCCACCAGGATGCTGATCTGCTGGCATTGGCGGGGCAGCTCGAGCCACTGCTCGCGCGCGCCTGCTGAGGCGGTTTCCGTCCGGCGCGCGGCTTGTTCCACGGGCGGGCCAGCTATTGACAGTGAGCCTCGGCACACCAGCTCGTGAGGCCGCGGTGTACCGCGGGCAAGGAAAAACCAAGGAGAACGCCATTGTTCTTCCCTTGGTACCTTCAGCATATCGTCTGGGTGGGGGCTGGCCGCAAGACCCGGGGCAGGATTGAAAATGAGTAGCCGAACCGCCACCCCGATCCCGTGCAACATCAACCATCCGTGCCACCTCCCAGCGGCCCTGCGACCTGCTGCTGGTGATGTCCGAATGGGGCAACGCCGTGCCCGCCGATTCACTGCGCCCTTACTTACCGCCGTCCGAGGCCTCTCACCGACAGCGGCCTCCACCGAAAATCATTGACGAACCGGCCGAATGCCAGGAGCATCTAGCCGCGGTGGCAGAGCGCATACCTCAGCTGCGCGCCCAAATGTAGCAGATTCCGCATCGGCGCATGATCCGGCGGAGGATAGAAATACGACTTCCAGGTATCAGACTCGGTCACTTGGCCACTGTGTGCGTACCGGACCGGTGACGCTCAGCCGCTGCGTCGACACGCCGCAGATACTCCGTCTGGTCGATCGCACCGCGGGCCTCGTCGGTCAAGTTCTCGACGTCCTCGCGGTTCGGGACCCATCCCTCATGCCAGGCTGCGGCCAGTGACTGCCGAACGGCATTGCGTTGGTTAGCATCGAGCTGCGCAAACAGTTCTGGCCAGCGTTCCTCAATATCAAACTTCTCGGTCACGGCCGGACTCCTTCCAAGAAAATGACCCACTTCATTTTACCAAGTCACCTGAAAACGATCCTTAGATAGTTTCGGTTGGTGCTGGTTTCGGGCACAGGTTTCGGGCCGCCTTTCTGCGGCGTGTCACTCGAAATAGTGAGTGCCAGGCAAGACGGTCTTAAAACGATCGTTTTTGGCGTCCGTATGAGGCACTTTCATTGGGCATTCTCGCGGGCGGGGTATACGCGACGCGCATCTTGGCCGCGAGCATAGAGACCTCTAGCAACCCACATCAGTAGAGCCGGTGCCCCGGTGAACGACGACCGTCGTATGGGACAAGCATCAGCACTTGAGAGAACTTCGTTTCTATCATCCTTGCTTTGGACCAGAACTTGTTATTGGTGATCGCCCCCGGCACAAAAAAGTCTGATCGCGAGGGTCAATGCCAAATCAGCAGGTCATTGGGTGGGCTGGTAGTCGCTTGGCGAAAACGTTCTAGGAGGAGTGCCGATCGAGGCTGTTTTCACGGGCAGGCTGGGGCTGGAGGGCGACGATGAAACTAATTGGGCCGGTGAGTGATCCAAGGCAGCATCCAATGATCAGGAGCAGCGTCACGTCATAGTCTGGAATCTGCTGCGTGAGGAGAGCAAAGACGAAGCCCAGAAGCAGCACGCCCGCGACGGATGCAATAATTCCTCCGGAAACTCGCCCCTTTCGGCTCCCCAGCACGAACAGTCCCGTCGAGACGACAGAAGCTATCAGTGCAGCGAAGATGCTGGAAACGGCGAAGAATACCACTAGCGTTGAGAGGCTGTCGGAGAGTGAATTTGAGTTATATCCAAGGAGCGAAGAGTGCGTAGCCAGGACGACAGTTCCGAGCGAACTGATGAAGGAGAAAACAAAGCCACGAATATGACTAGATAGGTTTTCCTTCATTTGGGTCTCCTTACACGAGGTAGAGACCATTTCCCGCCCTCTTTAGCGAAGGGCGCGTCTCCTGGTTTCCGAATATGTCCCTCACCTTACCTCTGTGCTCCATTGCCGAATGCTCAGAGCATCCGGCGCAGGCGTATTGGAGCCAGAGAGCCCTTCGCTGAAGAGTCGAGGACGGGGCAGCGTTAGGTTGATACGCTGCCCCGTGCTGTCAACCTGTTTAGGTCATGGCAACGCGCGCGGTCCGGTAGGCGAACGTCTTCCGGGGCTTCTCCGGTCATGGGCAAGGGCGTCTTTGGTTCTCGGTTACTGGTTCGGCGGCAGCTACGGCCGTGAGGTTGCTCGGAGGGGCGTTGTCCAGCACGAGCACATGCAGCCCGCAGAGCATGCCAGAACGGGCCAGGTGGAAGATAGTCGTGGGTCTTCCGACCCCGCCTTTCTGGTTGCCGAGAGCGCAAATGTGGGTGGTCCTTGCAACCCTGGATCCTTCGGTGCCGGCGTCGTCGGCGCGGTGGACCTCTATATGTCCATAAACAGAGCCCCTGCCCAGCTGGTGATCCTTGGGCCATCCGAACCTGCGACCTAAGTGAGGTTGAACCGGCTGCCGGCCGGGTTGCGAGTCCCGGCCAGGCCGCCAAAGGGAATGATCTGGCTTTCTGAGGCACCGCGCTCGGGACATGGTTGAGCCCGCAAGGACCCGGTGGCGGCTCCTGACTGGCTCGTGTCGGTCGCAGTTTTCCGGCGTTCGCGAAGATACGCACGCCGCAACGATTATCTAGGAATCCTTGCCGTTCTTGGAGGGGCGGGTCCCCAGTTCCCCGTCGACCTGATCGGCAAACTTCGTGCTCGCCGCGGTTTCGGGTGACTCTTCCTGCCAAATCATCTCAAGATCGGCAGCAAGGTTCGCTTCCTTCCGTGCCTTTTTCCTCTGTTCATTAGCCATGGCCTCAGTCTAGCGACCTTTGGGAAAAGAAGCAGTGACCCCCGATACCGGTGCACTCCAAAACCGCCTTGTCACCTCGAAAAGGGCTGCCGGTTGCAGAACGGCCCCCGCGCCGCGACAGGGGGTTCCTGTCGCGGCGCGGGGGCCGTTCTAGAGCCTGGGGTAGTGCTTACAGGCTCTCAGCAAATTTTTTTGCCCGGGCATGCTCCAGCATCTCTTCGCGGGAAACTACCTTGACGCGGTCACGGGTAACCTCGCCGAAGCGGGTCGGCACGGTTCCGGCCTCGCTGCCCAGCTGCTTCTCTTGCTGGTCCAGGGCCAGCCAGCCTTCCCAGGTGGCGAAGTCGACGCCGCGTTCCTCCAGCAGCTGAGTGATCGGTGCGTCCTGGCTCGGCTGGGCCAGCTGGTCCAGGTCGGTGAGCAGGTGGTTGATGGTCTCCAGGGCGTCGCCCTTGGTGTGGCCGATCAGGCCCACCGGACCGCGCTTGATCCAGCCAGTGGCGTACAGGCCCGGCACATGCTGGCCGTGGGCGTCCAGGACGCGGCCGCCTTCGTTGGGCAGCACGCCGGCAGCGCCATCGTATTCGATGCCGTCCACGGCCGAACCGAAGTAGCCCACCGCGCGGTAGACCGCCTGGACGGGGTATTCGGTGAACTCTCCGGTGCCGCGCACGTTGCCGGTCCCGTCCAGTTCATTGCGTTCCATCTTCAGCCCGGCAACTTTGCCGTCCTCGCCGACGATCTCGACCGGGGACTGCAGGAAGTGCAGGTGCAGGCGACGCGAGGCGCTGGGGGCCTCTTCGCGTTCTTCCTGCTCGATCAGCCAGTTGGTCAGCGTGGAGACCATGGTCTTGGTCTGGTTGTTGGTCTTCATCGCTTCATCGGAGGCGGCGTCGAACTCGAAGTCCTCCGGGTACAGGACGATGTCCACATCCTTGGAGTGCGACAGTTCGCGCAGCTCCAGCGGGGTGAACTTCACCTGCGCCGGACCGCGGCGGCCGAAGATGTGCACGTCGGTGACGGCCGAGTTGTTCAGCTGCTCGTAGATGTGCTCCGGGATTTCGGTTTCCAGCAGCTGGTCGGCGTGCTTGGACAGGATGCGTGCCACGTCCAGGGCCACGTTGCCGTTGCCGATGACGGCCACTTCCTTGGCCGACAGGTCCCAGGTGCGGTCGGTGTCCGGGTGGGCGTCGTACCAGGAGACGAAGTCGGCGCCGCCGAAGGAGCCTTCCAGGTCCACGCCTGGGATGTTCAGGTCGGCGTCCTTCTGGGCGCCGGTGGCGATGATCACCGCGTCGTAGCGGGCCTTGAGTTCATCCAGGGTGATGTCCCGCCCCAGGCCCACGTTGCCGTAGAAGTCGATCCAGTCGTTGTGCAGCACCTTGTGCAGGGCGGTGATGATGCCCTTGATGCGCGGGTGGTCCGGGGACACCCCATAGCGGATCAGGCCGAACGGGGTGGGCAGCTCGTCGAAGAGGTCGACTTTCAGCTGCAGGGCGCCGGAGGAGACTGCTTCGCTTTTGGCCAGCATGTCGGCCGCGTAGATCCCGGCCGGTCCGGCGCCGACGATGGCCACGCGCAGGGGTCGGTTGGTCAGGTGCTCTGGAATGCTAAGTTCACTCATCAAACAACTTCTACTTTCTTAGTCAACGAATAGGGCCGGCACCGCAGTATCGGTGTGGGTCAGCGGCTGAAGCTCAGCCAGCTGCACTGCAGCATCGGGGGCCAGTCGAACCACGTCACCAATCACAATGACGGCCGGATTCGTTACTGCGGCTTGTTGGGCGCGCACTACGATCTCTTCTAGGGTACCGATAGTTGTGCGTTGCGTCTGTGAGTAACCTCGCTCAATTATGGCAATCGGAGTGTTAGTTCCCAGCCCACGCCCAGTTAACGTCTGCACTGTGGCGGCCAGGCGGCCCACGCCCATCAGGATCACCAGGGTGTGGTCCGTGCGCAACGGCACATCGCCAAGCTCCTGGTGGCCGGTGACCACGCTGAACCCGGCGGCCAGCCCGCGGTGGGTGACCGGGATGCCGGCGGCGGCCGGCACCGCCACGGCGCTGGTGATGCCGGGAATCACCCGCACGGTAAACCCGTGGGCGGCCGCGTAGGCGGCCTCTTCTCCCCCGCGGCCGAGCACGTACGGGTCTCCGCCCTTCAGGCGCACCACGTTCTTCCCCTGCCGGGCCTGGCTGACTAGGCATTGGTTGATTTCGTCCTGGGTGGCCAGGTGGCTTCCCGGGGCCTTTCCCACGTCAATGACCTGCACGTGATCTTCCAACTCGTCCAGCAGCGCCGTGGGACCGAGCCGGTCCGCCAGGACCACGTCCGCTCGCATCAATGCCTTGTACCCGGCCACGGTGATCAGCTCCGGGTCTCCCGGGCCGCCGCCGATGAGGGTAATGCTTCCTTTATCCATTGTTTTCTCCAGTTCGTCTCATTCCCCGGTCCCGCAGGAGTTTGCGTTCCACCGGGGCAAAGCAGGCCAGTTCAATGAGCACCCCGACCAGCAGGATGACCACTATGACCAAGATCACCAGGGGCAAATCGGCCAGGTCCCGTCCACGCTGCAGCAGGGAGCCGACCCCGGGGGCCAGCGCGCCGCCGACCGCGATCAGTTCCGCGGCCATCAACGAGCGCCAGGCGAAGGCCCACCCCTGGCGCAGCCCGGACACATAGCCGGGCAGGGCGGCGGGCAGCTCCACATGCCACAGGTGCTGCAGCCGGTTTGCGCCCAGCACCTGGGACAGGGCCCGGTACGCCGGGGGCATCAGGTCCATCCCGCCCAGCAGCCCGTTGATGATGGAGGGAATCGCCCCGAGCAGCAGCACCGTGTAGATCGTGGCGTCGCTGAGCCCGAACAGGATGATCGCCGCCGGCACCCAGGCGATGGAGGGCAGCACCTGCAGGGCGGAGACCAGTGGGCCGATGCCTTTGCGCAGCAGCGGCTGGTGTCCCAGCAGCAGGGCCATGGGGGTGGCGACCAGCACGGCCAGCACAAACCCGCTGGCGGCG
>NZ_JAVGCZ010000045.1:0-21033 GCF_052928425.1 Glutamicibacter sp. BSL13 | reverse complement strand
GCGCGGCACCCCACAGCCCGGGGATGACCGGATCATCCAGCTGCGCCTTCAGGCGCCGCCGGGCACCTAGTGCCGCGGCCCGTCCAGCATCCGGGCGAGCCTGGCGCGCCAACGGGCTGGCCGGACCGGCGTCGGGGCCGGACGCATCAGGTAGAGGGCCCACAGGCACAACCCGCCGGCCACCGGGGCGTGCAGCTGCATCCACTCATACCAGCTGGCGGTGCCCGCCAGCACCCACAAATCCACCCAGCCAAGGTCCGCGCCGAAGGCGCCCAGCCAGATCGGCAGCACATAGAGGATCCCGCAGCCCACGAACGCGCCGACGTACCGCCATCCGGACGGCAGCCGGGGATCCAGGTGAGCCAGCGCCGCGGCCCACGCCACGGCCAGCAGTGCGCCCACCAGGCGCAGGGGGTTGAGCATCAGCTCCCCCAACCCGGTGCCGGCGGAGAATACGGCTTCACCGGTGGCCGCCTGCAGCAGCTGGATCAGGTATCCGGGCAGCGGGGGAAGCACCAGCAACACCGGCAGCAGGCCGGCCAGGATCAACCCGTTTTTTCGGCTCATCCTCCCAGTATGCCCGGCGTGCTAGCGTGCGTCGGCCAGCAGCCCCGAACGCACCGGCTGCATGTCCCCGGTCTCGATGTAGCGCTGGTGCCAGGACAGCGCCTCATCGAGCAGGTGCGGGGTGTGCTTGCCATAGCTGTTCTTCCGGGCCCGGTCGAAGTAGTCCTGCAGCATCGGGCGGTAGTCCGGGTGCGCGCAGTTATCGATGATCACCTGGGCCCGCTGCTTGGGTGAGAGACCGCGCAGGTCCGCCAGACCCTGTTCGGTAATCAGGATCATGGTGTCGTGCTCGGTGTGGTCCACGTGGCTGGCCATCGGCACGATCCCGGAGATCTTCCCGCCCTTGGCGATGGAGGGGGACATGAACACCGACAGGTAGCCGTTGCGGGCGAAGTCCCCCGAACCGCCGATGCCGTTCATGACGTGGGAGCCGACCACGTTGGTGGAGTTCACGTTGCCATAGATGTCCGCCTCGATCATCCCGTTCAGTGCGATGCAGCCCAGCCGGCGGATCACCTCGGGGTGGTTGCTCATCTCCTGCGGGCGCAGCAGGATCCGTTCCCGGTAGTAGTCCACGTTCTGGTTGAACTCGGCGATCCCGGCCTCGGAGAGCGAGAAGCTGGTGGCGGAGGCGAATTCCAGGGTGCCGTCCTTGATCAGGCTGAGCATCCCGTCCTGGATCACCTCGGTGTAGGACTGCAGCCCCTTGTAGCCGCCGCGGGACAGCCCGGCCAGCACCGCGTTGGCGATGTTCCCGACGCCGGACTGGATGGGCAGCAGCTTCTCGGTCAGCCGCCCGGCACGGATCTCATGGTCCAGGAAGTCCAGCAGGTGGTCCGCGATCTTCTCGCTGGTTGCATCCACCGGGGCGAAGGGTGAGAGCCGGTCCGGGGCCTTGGTCTCCACCACGGCGATGACCTTGGAGACGTCCACGTCCAGGTAGGGCTGGCCGATGCGGTCCTTGACCGTGGTGATCGGCACCGGCTGGCGGTGCGGGGGCAGGGCGGTGCCGTAGTAGATGTCGTGCATCCCGTCCATGGCCGCGGACTGTTCCTCGTTGACCTCGATGATCACCTTGTCGGCCATCTCCAGCCAGGTCTTGTTGTTGCCGACCGAGGAGGAGGGGATCAGCTGCCCCTCGGCGGTCACCCCCACGACCTCGACGATCGCCAAGTCGATCTTGCCGTAGAAGCCGAACCAGGCGTGCTGGGCGACGTGGGAGAGGTGGATGTCCATGTATTCCATCTCGCCGTCATTGATGCGTCGGCGCAGCTCCGGATCCGACATGTAGGGCAGTCGCAGGTTCATGCCGTCGGCCTTGGCCAGCACCCCGTCCAGTTCCGGGGCGGTGGATGCGCCGGTCAGCACGTTGATCTTGAAGGCCTGGCCCGCATCATGGGCCTGCTGCATGTGTTCGGCCAGCGCGCCGGGCACCGCCTTGGGGTATCCGGCACCGGTGAAGCCGCTCATGGCTACGGTCATGCCCGGTTGGACCAGCCGTGCCGCGTCAGCGGCACTCATCAGGCGGTCGGTGAATGCACGGTGGTGAATTCTGTGGTGCACGGGTGGTCCTCTCTGCGATCGATACGTACGACGGTGTGGCGTATCCCAGCGAAACACTCTATCGCCGTCGGCGGGGATGATTCCTCTTTTCATGCGCCATGGAAGGTGAGGGGGCGAACTGCTCGCTGGAAAGTAGTGAATCTGCGGTGAGAGGACAGTGAATGTGCCGCCCGTTACGCGCCATGTTGCCAGGACATGACCCCGGACACGCGCGCACTTGAAGTGGCCCACAGCCGATGCGGACTCCCCTGTGCTGTAAAAATGCCGTGGTGCGCCGTGCCAGCGCATAGGCTAGCTTCCAACAAGGGGCCGGCCGTTCAGGGCCGGCCAAAGATTGCGAACCACCACCATTAGGAGCCTTCGATGGATGCCACCGCCTCGGACCCACTGCTGTCACAGATGCGCCGAAACAGCCGATTCACCGAAGCCACCGGCCTGATCATTGACGAGGTCAGCAGCACCTCGGTCACCGGGCACGCGCAACTGGGCGAGGAGCACCATACCCCGTGGGCCGTGGTGCACGGGGGCGTGTACGCCTCGATGGTGGAAACCGCCGGCAGCGTCGGGGCCAGCTACGCGGTGGCCGACCGGCAGCAGTTCGCCGTAGGGGTGCACAATGCCACGGACTTCCTGCGGCCCACCAGTGCCGCCCAGGTGCGGGTCACGGCCCGGGCCCTCTTCCAGGGCCGGACCCAGCAGTTGTGGGAAGTAGTCATCACCGACGTCGACAGCGGCAAGGACCTGGCCCGCGGGCAACTGCGCACCCAGAACATTCCGGCGCCACAGGATTCCGGGCAGTAGTCCTTCCATGAGAATCCCTTGTCACAGACGATTTAAGATTCCCGCCCTGCCGCTTGTCGGGAGGCCGTGAAAACCCGCTCCAGTGCCGCGGCCTGCCGAATCTAGGCCGCGTCCAGCCCACCAGGGCGATCAGCACCACCGCAAGCTGCGCTCCAGCGGTGAGCGGGAGCAGGCTGTGCAGTGACGCAAAAGTGATTACGGCCGCGTGGATGGACAGACCAGGTTGAGCGCTTCGACGGTAATCCATCCAGCCAGCAGGAATACGACCTCGGGAAGGACCACCGTCGGGGCATCGAGCAACAGCAGTACGCTGATTCCTGCCAGGATTGAGATCAGCGTCAGCAGGAAGACAGGTCATCTGAGCACTTCGCCTGTGGCTCTCGTGACCCCGGCGCTAAGACCGGCACCTATTTCGATCCGGCAGGCCAGGACCTCCTGGCCGGTCTGCTGTCGGCTGCGGCGTTGGATCACGGAGCCATCACCGACGTGTACACGTGGCTGACTCGTCCCACCGATGACGCGGCGGTGGAAGTTCTTCGCAAGCACGGTTTCAGTTTGACGGCTGATCAGGTGGCCGGTGTCATGGATGCCCCCGAACCCCAGCCGCCGGCTTGCTGACCGACTTCTTGCGCTGCACCCGCCGCGCACGGTTGAGCCGTTAAACGTCAGCGGGTGGCCTGCCTTCCCGAAGGAAAGCAGGCCACCCGCTGTACAGAAGTGGTCGAGAAGACTTACTTCTTGGCCGCAGCGACGACCTGCAGGCGCAGGTTGGCGCTGACGTCGTCGTGCAGACGAACGGTGGCGGTGTAGTTGCCGGTCGACTTGATCGACTCGGTCAGCTGGATGCTGCGCTTGTCCAGCTTGCCCAGGCCAGCAGCCTCAACGGCGTTGGCGACGTCGGCGGTGCGCACGGTGCCGAACAGGCGACCGGTGGCGCCAGCCTTGACGGTCACCTTGACCGGCTGGGACTTCAGCTTGGCAGCCAGTTCCTGCGCGTCCTCGAGGTTCGCGATGGCGCGAGCGGCACGTGCAGCCTTGATCGACTCCACCTGCTTCTCGCCGCCCTTGGTCCACACGATTGCGTGGCCGCGGGGCAGCAGGTAGTTGCGTGCGTAGCCGTTCTTGACCTCGACGATGTCGCCAGCGGTACCAAGACCGGATACTTCATTAGTCAGAATGATCTTTGCCATGGTGGTATCCCTCTTCCTTAACCGCGGCCAGCGCCGGAGTAAGGCAGCAGGGCCACTTCGCGGGCATTCTTGATAGCCTGAGCGATCTTGCGCTGTTCCTGCACGGACACGCCGGTCACACGACGAGCGCGGATCTTGCCGCGGTCGGAGATGAACTTGCGCAGCAGTGCGGTGTCCTTGTAGTCGATGACGGTGATGTCAGCGGCCTTCAAGGGGTTGGACTTTGGTTTGGGCTTACGGATTTCAGCCTTAGCCATCGTGGAGCTCCTTTAGTTTGGGAGCCCGCAGATTCCTCTGCGGGATGGTGAATAAATAAGTGGTTAGAAAGGCGGTTCGTCGCTGCCGGGATTGCCCCAGCCGCCATGGTTGCCGCCGCTTGAGCCGCCAGTGCTCCACGGGTCGTTGGATGGTGCATTCCATCCGCCACCCTGCTGCTGTTGCTGCTGCTGTGGGGCACTTTGCTGCGGGGCGTTGGAGAAGCCTCCACCGCCGCCAAAGCCGCCGCCTCCGCCGCCGGAGCGCTGGGTGCGGGTGACCTTGGCCGAAGCGAAGCGCAGCGAGGGGCCGATCTCGTCGACCTCCAGCTCCATGACGGTGCGGCGTTCGCCTTCCTTGGTGTCGTAAGAACGTGAGCGCAGCCGGCCCTGGGCGATGACGCGCATGCCCTTGGTCAGCGACTCGGCAACGTTCTCTGCGGCTTCACGCCACACCGATGCACGAAGGAACAGGGCTTCGCCGTCCTTCCACTCATTGGTCTGGCGGTCGAAGGTGCGCGGAGTCGAAGCGATCGTGAAGTTCGCGACGGCGGATCCGGAGGGCGTGAAACGCAGTTCCGGGTCGGCGGTCAGGTTTCCGATCACGGTAATTACAGTCTCGCCTGCCATGCTCTCTCCTCAGGTTGTTCGAACGTTGTTCTTACGAAGTGGAAATGCTGCTCGCGTAATTAGACGCGGGCTTCTTCCGGACGAGTGACCTTGTGGCGCAGGATCTGCTCGTTAAGCTTCAGCTGACGCTCGAGCTCCGAGGAAGCGGCCGGCTCCGACTTGTAGTTCACTACAATGTAGATGGCTTCGGACTTCTTCTGAATCTCGTAAGCCATCTTGCGACGGCCCCAGATGTCAACGTTGTCGATCGAGCCGCCGGCGGAGCGGATGACCTCGAGGTACTTCTCGATGGTCGGTTCCACGGTACGGTCGTCGACCTCGGGGTCGATGAGGACCATGAGTTCATAAGCACGCATGTGAACCCACCTCCTTTGGGCTAAACGGTCACGGTATTTCCGCAACAGGAGGTTCTTTGCGTTATCCAATGCCTCCCATGCCCGCTTTTTGGGCACGATGCAGCACAGACTTTCCAATCCTACCCGATTCCCGACGGCCGGGGATGCGCGGGTGGCCCAGATCATGTTCGATGAACCGCATGGCGCCCTGGTTCCCGTCTAGCGGCCGTCCAGGGCGGCCTCCAGGCGCTGGCCGAACACCGGTGCCAGGGTGCGCATGTAGGTGTCGGAAATATGGTGCTTGTCCCGGTAGACCAGCACGTTGCCGATCACGGCCGGGCACCGTTGTGCAATGCAGAACTGGTCACTGAAGTCCAGGACCTGCACGCGAGGTTCCCTGGCCGCCGCTTCGCGTGTCACGTCCCCCCGTTCGAAGGCCTTGGAGCGCGCAACGGAGCAGCGCGACAGATCCTGCTGATGCTGCTGCACGCAGTCCCGGGCATACTGCTTTGTTCCCGGGCGCGGGGTGTCCACCACGGCAAAGACATCCAGCCCGGCATCCTCCAGCTCGCCCCAGAGTTGCGCGTACCCCTGCGCCGGGCCACCGACGAACTCGGCCCCCGCCCAGTTCGCGGTGACGACGGCGTCAATGTCCGTGCGGGAGGTGAGCAGTTTCGTGGTCTGCTCGGTGGCCTGCCGGCAGCTGATGCTCCCCTGCCGTTCGGCCGTTCGCTCGCCCGCACTGTAGGGGCAGGAGTTCTTCAAGTAGGTGATTACCCTCCAGCCCCGCTGGGCGGCATGAGCGTGCAAGGCCTCATACCAGTGGGCGGCGTGGGAATCACCGACCAGGGCCACGGTGAAGGTGGCCTGCGGGCTGCCGAATTCACATTCGGTGATCGAGGTTGACTGTGGTTCCTGCACGCAGGACCCCAGTTGTGGCTGGTCCTGCTCGGCCGTGGCCGGGATGGGGACGATCTGGTTTTGGCGGGGCAGCAGCGCCGGGGCGCCGGCGGTGACCGAGGCGGCCCCAAAGCCCTGGGGCGGCGCGTTGAGCAGGGCCGTGACTTCGCGCTGTTCGCGGTCGATGGACTGCTGCTGCAGCAGCACCGGGGTCAGCGCCAACAATGCCACCAGCCCCATGGCTACCGCCCCCGCCCCCAATGCGCGGGGCGGCGAACCTGCCAGTGGACGGTAATTCCGGGCCGGGTTTTCCACCAGATACAGGCTGGCGGCCGCCAGCGCCAGACTGATCCCCAGCAGCACCAGTGACTCCCCCGGCGAGCGGTTGGCCCCGGTGAACTGTTCGGCAAGGACGATCAGCGGCCAATGCCACAGGTACAGCGAATAGGAAGCCAACCCCACCCACTGCACCCACCGCCAACGGACCACAGGCCGCAGCGATCCGGGGCCGCTGGTGTCCCCGGCCGCAATGATCGCTGCGCAGGCAAGCACCGGCAGCGCCGCGGCAATCCCGGGGAAGACCGTGGCCGCATCATAGTTCCCGGCCGCCCAGAGAATCAGGGCCAGCCCCAGCAGCACGGCGGCGTTGCGCACGGACCAGGCGCTCACCCAGCGTGGAAGGCGCAGCCTGCCCGCGGCGTGGGCGTGCACGGCCAGCGCGAGAAGCCCGCCGGTGGCCAGCTCCCAGATGCGGGTGGTGGTGATGAAGTAGCCAGCCGCGTTGCCGCGGTACCCAGTGAGGACCGAATAGCTCAGGGAAAGCCCGGCCGCGACGCTGAACCCCACCCACAGCACGCGTTCCAGGCGCGCCGGCGTGCCGGCCCCGCGCCCGGTGCGGGCGCTCAGCCAGCAGGCTCCGAGCACCAGCAGCGGCCAGAACAGGTAGAACTGTTCCTCAACGCCCAGCGACCAAAAATGCTGCAGCGGCCCCGGCGCCTGGTCGGCGGCCAGGTAGTCGACCGAGTCGGCCGCCAGCACCCAGTTCTGCACCGAGAACGTGGAGGCGAGCGCCTGGATCCCCAGCTCCTGCCATTGGGTGCGCGGCAGCAGCAGGAGGGATCCACCAACCACCGCCGCGATGACCACCAGGGCCGCGGGCAGGATCCGGCGGGCGCGGGCGGCAAAGAACGCGGGCAGGTTCACCGTGGCGGTGCGCTGCGCCTCGCGCAGCAGGTGCCCGGTAATCAAGAAGCCGGAGATCACAAAAAAGATGTCCACTCCGATGTACCCGCCGGGCAGCAGCCCCGGTTCCAGGTGGTAGGCGACCACCAGCAGCACCGCCAGGGCGCGCAGGGCCTGGATTTCGGGCCGGAAATTCTTTGCGGGCACGGAATTCGAGCTCATGGTCTTCGATCTGAGCATGTCCGGGTTAACTCCCGGTGACCAGATGATGACCAGTTGCGCGCCGCCCTGGCGGCGGGAATTATGCCGCGAAGAATTCCTTGGAGACCCTGCTCAGGTACCAGGGATCGTCCACGCCGCACATTTCGCGGGCCGAATGCATCGACAGCAGGGGGATGCCCACGTCGATGGTGCGGATGCCGATCCGGGTGGCGGTCAGCGGCCCGATGGTGGAACCGCACGGCACCTGGTTGTTCGAGACGAACTCCTGGTACGGGACCTGCGCGGCCTGGCACCAGCCGGCGAAGGCCGCGGCGCCCACCGCGTCGGTGGCATAGCGCTGGTTGGCGTTGATCTTCAGCAGCGGCCCGGCGTTCAGCTGCGGACGGTTGGCCGGGTCATGGCGTTCGGGATAGTTCGGGTGCACGGCGTGCCCGGCATCGGCAGAGAGGCACAGCGAGTTGGCCAGGGCCCGGGCCGTGTGTTCGGCCCCGGCCTGGAAGGAGGCCTGGATCCGGGAGATCAGTTCCTCCAGGAACGGTCCGGCGGCCCCGGAACGGGAGGCCGAACCCAGCTCCTCGTGGTCGAACGCCGCCAGCATCGCAATGTGGTTGCCGCTGGGCTTGCGGAAGTGCTCAATCAGGGCGATCAGTCCGGCATGCACGCTGGAGAGGTTGTCCAGCCGCCCGGAGGCGAAGAAGTCCTTGCCGTGCCCGAACACTTCCCCGCGCTGGGCGGCGGCGGTGAGCACGTCATAGCCGGCGATCTGCTCGGCCTGCACCCCTGCCGCGGCGGCCAGTTCACCCAGGATGTCGGCCTCGGCCAGGTCTCCGGCCCCGAACACCGGGTTGGTGTGGGTCTGCTTGTCCAGCTTCAGGCCCTCGTTGACCTGGCGGTCCAGGTGGATGGCCAGTTGCGGGATGCGCAGCAGTGGTTCGGTATGGGCCAGGTGCACCGAGCCGTCGCGCAGCACCAGCCGTCCGGCCAGCACCAGCTCGCGGTCCAGCCAGGAGTTCAGCAGCGGCCCGCCGTAGACTTCCACCCCGGCCTGCCACCAGCCGTTGGAACCAGTGGTCGGCTTGGGCTTGAGCTTGAATCCGGGGGAGTCGGTGTGCGCCCCGAGGATGTGGAAACCAGTGGTGGCCGTGGCGGCCTCGGGCTGCACCCAGGCGATGACCGCCCCGTCGCGCACCACGTAGTAGCCGCCGGCGCCCAGTTCCCAACCCTGGGTTTCATCCAGTGCGGTGAACCCGGCCGCGTCCAGGCGCCGGGCGGCGGTGGCGGCGGCATGGTAGCTGGAGGGCGAGGTGGCGACATACTCGGCGAGGTCGGCAATATGGGCCATAGCAGCGGCGTGTGCCATTACTGGATGCTCACTTCCTTCATGGGGTTGCTCGGCCCGTCGGCGTTGGCGGGGCCTTCTCTAGCTTAGCCCCCCGCCGCCTGGCTCACAGCTGCCCTCCGGGGGCATGGCAGGGCCGGGGCGCTTCAGCGCCCCGGCCCCCTTATCCGGCTACTGGCCCTCGTCCTGCTGCTGGGCGTCGCCGCGGGCGTTTTGCTCGGCGACCGGTTCGACAGCGTCCTGGACCTCCTGGGGATCGGTGTCATCCGGGAAGGGTTCGGTTTGCCGGTGGGCTTCGACGTGGTCCGGCTGCTTGCCCTTGACCATCCCCTCGGTCTCCTGCTTCATCTGGTCATCGAGATTTGATCCGTGTTTGGTGTTGCCGCGTTCGGCCATGACGTTCTCCTCCCTACGTGGCTGCGCCACGCTCGTGCCGGTTGGGTGCCTCACGCTAGCACCGCACCGGAGGTGACAGAAGGCATTGCGGGTGATCCCCAAGAAACGTTCAGGCTGCCGGGCCACGCCGGTGGCGCAGGACGCGTTCGTCGGCGCTGACTGGGAATCCGCACTGTACACCCCCGACGCAGCGGCAGCCGGGGGATGATGTGGCCATGTGGATTGGATGGATCGAGTTTGATCTGCTGCTCGGCGACGTGCACTCGCTGAAGCAGAAGCGTTCGGTGGTGCGCCCGGTCATTGCCGAGATCAAGCGGAAGTTCGAGGTTTCCGTGGTGGAAAGCTCTCACCAGCAGCTGCACCGCCGCGCCGGGGTCGGGGTGGCGGTGGCCGCCGCCGACGCCGCCCGCATGGTGGAGGTGCTGGACGCGGTGGAGCGGCTGGTCGCTTCCCGGCCCGAGGTGGATTTGCTTAGCGCCCGGCGCGGGACGCATTCCTCCACGGACGACTAGATTTCCCGGGCCGGCGGGGGTGCGCTTAGTAGTCCAGGCCCTGGGAGGGGATCACCAGCCCGGTCTCATAGGCGTAGACCACCGCCTGCACGCGGTCACGCAGGTGCAGTTTTGTCAGGATGCGGCGCACATGGGTTTTCACGGTCGCCTCGGAGAGGAAGAACCGGTGGGCGATCTCCGCATTGGACAGCCCCTCGGCGAGCGCGCGCAGCACCTCCTGCTCGCGCGGGGTCAGGTCATCGAGCAGCGGGTCGCGTTCCGGGGTCCCGGCCGGGCGGGCCGGGGAACCCCCCGCGGCGGTGCGCACATAGGTTTCCAGCAGCCGGGCTGTCACCCGCGGGGCGACGACCGCGTCCCCGCTGGCGACCAGGCGGACCGCGGAAACCAGTTCCTCGGGGGCCACGTCCTTGAGCAGGAAGGCACTGGCCCCGGCCTGCAGCCCGGAGAACGCGTACTCGTCGAGGTCGAAGGTGGTCAGGATGATGATCTTGGTTTCCGGGTGGGCCTTGGCCAGCCGCTCGGTGGCCTCGATGCCGTCCATCCGGGGCATGCGCACGTCCATGAGCACCACGTCGGGGGCCAGGGTTTCGGCCTGGGTCAGCGCCTCGAGCCCGTCGGCGGCCTCCCCCACGATCCGCATGTCCTGCTCCCCCTCCAGGATGAGCCGGAAGCCCATGCGCAGCAGCGGCTGGTCATCGACCAGCATCACCTTGATCATTTGTTCCATTGGGACTCCTCCTTGGGTGTGGGGCGCTGGGGCGCGTCGGTGTCGGGCAGCTGCAGACAGGCCTTGACGATCCACCCGCCGTGGGCGCCGGGTCCGGCGTTGACGCCCCCGCCGAACAGTGCGGCCCGTTCGCGCATGCCACGCAGCCCCTGCCCGGAGCCGGCGCTGGGCCCGCCGCTTCCCTGCCCGTTGTCCACCACCTCGATGCGCAGTGCCTGCCGGTCCCGGTCCAGGCGCACCGAGACGGCGGTGACGTTTCGAGCGTAGCGCAGCGCGTTGGTCAGCGACTCCTGCACAATGCGGTGCACGGTGAGCTGGAACGCGGCATCCTCCGGCAGCGGCTCACCGGTGTAGGTGTAGGTCAATGGCAGGCCGGCGACCCGGAAGCCCTCCAGCATCTGGGCCATGGACCCCTCGGTGGGCTGCGGGGCCAGCTCCCCGCCCTCGGTGTTGCGCAGCACCCCCAGCATCCGGCGCATGTCGGCCAGGGCGGCCCGCCCGGTGCCGGAGAGTTCGCTGAGCACCGATTCGGCGCGGGCCGCGTCCTTGCGCCCCACCACCCGGGCTCCGTCGGACAGGGCGATCATCACCGACAGCGAGTGGGCGACGACATCATGCATCTCCCGGGCGATGCGGTTGCGTTCCTGCACCTGGGCCAGGCGGGAGACCTGGGAGGCCCAGTGGTTCAGCTCGGCCTCGTGGATCCGCGAGTTGCGCACGTTCAGCCCGATGATGGCCGCGGTGAGGTACACGGTGGCCAGCAGCCCGCCGGCCACCCCCAGGAACAGCGCCTGTCCGCCGTAGTCGTCCACGGTGGTGCCGTCCTCGAAGACCAGTCCGCTGGTGCCGGGGTAGCCAATGACCAGCAGCAACAGCAGCTGGAACGCGGCGGCCAGCACCGCCAGCGGGATGGAGCGCTTGCCCGAATAGTTCGTTCCCACGCTGTACAGGGCGATGATCATCCCCACCCCGGAGTAGCTGGCGTCGTTGCCGGCCAGCACCATCCCGGCGCAGTCCAGCACGAACACGATCACCAGCACGCTCATCGGCGCCCGATTGCGCCACAGCAGGGCCACGCCGACCGCGAGCATCAGCAGCAGCACCCCGACCGGGTTGAAGTCGCTGATGTAGGCGGCCGGTACGAAGGAGAGCAGGCTCAGGAACAGGTACACCGCCGAGGTGCCCACGGCGACGAACACCGGGTGCTGGCGCAGGTAGCGGCGGATCCAGCCCACCCGCTTGGCGGTGATCGCGTCGAAGGAGACCACCGGGTCGGCGGTATCGGACTGGCTCATGATCCCCAATATAGTCCCTGGTCAGTGCGTCCGCTCCGGGTGCCGCGGGCGGTCACCTAGATGTCCCGGGCCTTGAGCAGGATCCCGGCCAGCACCAGCGGGATCAGCATCCAGCCGCCCACCACCAGCAACTGCTGCCAGGTTTCCCAGTCCGAGGGGTAGCTCAACGGCAGGGCCAGGGACATGCCGGCCTGGTCAGGCAGGAACGGGGCGACCTTCTGGAACCAGTCCACCAGCGAGGCGATGATGCTGGTGGCGATCGGCACCACGAAGAACAGGGCCACCAGCACCGTGATGCCCCCGGCCGAGTTGCGCAGCATGGTGCCCAGCGCCAGCCCGATCATCGTCACCATCACCAGGTACAGGGTGCCGAACCACATGGCGCGCTGGAACGGTTCGGAGGTGAAGTTCAGCGGCATCGAATACATCTGGGCCAGCGGCTTGCACACCAGGTAGGACAGGGCGAAGGAGGCCAGGCCCACCACGACGGTCACCCCGGTCATCAGCAGCGCCTTGGCCGTGAGCACCCGCAGGCGCTGCGGGCTGGCCAGGAAGGTGCTCACCGCGGAACCGGTGGTGAACTCCCCGCTCATCAACAGCACCGCCAACGCGCCGATGATCAGCTGGGCGAAGGAAAGCCCGGAACCGATCATTTCGGCCACGAACCCCTCCGAAGCCATATCCGGCATGCCCGGGGTGCCTGCGGCCGGGGTGCCGGCGACCATCCCCACGCTCCACAGCACCAGGGCCGCGAAGCCGACCATCACCAGGATGGAGACGGCCACCAGGATCCGGGTGGAGGTCAGGGCGAAGAACTTGATCGCCTCCCCGCGCAACACGCCCCAGAGGCTGACGTTGCCGCCCAGAACGGGCACTGCGTGCTTGCTCATCGGTGGTCCCTTCGTGCTGCCAGTTCCTGCTCGGACTGGGTCTGGTATTCGATTGCGTCGCGGGTCAGCTCCATGTAGGCGTCCTCCAGGGTGCGCTGCAGCGGACGCAGTTCGCTGAGCACCACCCCGGTTTCCAGGGCGCGGCGCCCAATGTCCTGGGAGCTGGGCCCGTAGACCTTCAGCGTGGTGGCGTCCTCGCGCACCAGCTGGACCCCCTCGGCCGCCAGCGCGTTCATCAGCGCCTCCAGCTGCTCGGACTTCACCAGGGTCTGGCGCACCCCGGCCTCCAGGAACTGGCTGATCGGGGCGTCGGCCATGATCCGTCCGCGCCCAATCACGATCAGGTGGTCGGCGGTCTGCGCCATCTCGCTCATCAGGTGGGAGGAGATGAACACGGTCTTGCCCTCGGAGGCCTGTTGGCGGGCCAGGGTGCGCACCCAGGCCACCCCTTCCGGGTCCAGGCCGTTGACCGGCTCATCCAGGATCAGCACCCGCGGGTCCCCCAGCAGGGCGGTGGCGATCCCCAACCGCTGGCCCATGCCCAGGGAGAAGCCGCCGACCTTCTTGCGCGCCACCTGGCGCAGCCCGGTCAGCTCCAGCACCTCATCCACCCGGGAAAAGCTGATCCCGTGGGTGGCGGCCATGGCGCGCAGGTGGGAGCGTGGGGTCAGTGACTTGTGCACGCTCTTGGCCTCCAGCAGCGTGCCCACCTCGGTCAGCGGGTGGCGGGATTCGCCCAGGCGGCGGCCGTTGACCGTCACCTGCCCGGCACTGGGGCGGGCCAGTCCCACCGCCATGCGCATGGTGGTGGACTTGCCGGCGCCGTTGGGGCCGAGGAACCCGGTGACCATCCCGGGCTGGACCGTGAAGGAGACGTTGTCCACCGCGGTCTTCGCGCCATATCTCTTGGTTAGCTGCTGGGCCTGAATCATGCTTCCAGCCTAGGCTCTGCCCGTCGGGCGGTCACCGCCCGCAATGTTGATTTTGCTGATCCCCCATAAGGATGAGTTCACCTCGCCCCGGGCGGGGACCGGGTCTAGCTCAGCGACTGGTTCAGCGAAAAGACCAGCCCGAAGATCAGCACCGCGGCAAAGGGCAGGGCCAGCACCACGAAGGTCCTCCACTGGTCGCGGGCGATGGCGATGAATTCGCGCAAAAATGCGCTGGGCCGGTAGTAGGCGGCGGTCTTGCCGCCGAAGGAGGCGGCGTCGTAGCCCAGCTGGCGGGAGGCCAGGGCGGCGCGCAGGCTGTGGTAGTCGCTGGTGACGATCCACAGGCACTCCTCCCGGCCCTGCTCCCGGAGCAGCTGGTGGGAGTACTTCAGGTTCTCCACCGTGTCCCGGGCCCGGTCCTCCACCAGGATCCGCTGCCGGTCAATCCCCTGCTCCTGCAGGTAGCGGGCCATGCTCACGCCCTCCGGCTCCGCTTCGTCACCCCCCTTGCCGCCGCTGGGCACAATCCAGGAGCTTTCCGGCGGCAGGCGGCGGAAGAGCTCAATCCCCTTGTCCAGCCGTCCGCGCAGCAGCGCCGGCACCTTGCCGTCGATTGTTCGCGAGCCGAGCACCACAATCCCCGAGGGGTCCTTGTAGACCGGGAACTTGGCGTACACCCAGGCGTAGAGCAGCACCATGGCGAACATCATGGCGGTGAACACCGAACCCATGAACAGCACGAACGCGCTGACCAGCCCCAGCCAATGGTGGGAGAGCACCAGCAGCACCGCCAGCGCCGGAAGCCCCAGCACCAGCAGCCCGGCGATCAGCGAGAGCAGGTTGCCCAGCCGGGCCCCCTCCCGGCGCCACATCAGCACCCCGTTGTAGATCAGCACCCCGGCGAAGATCAGGACCATCAGCGGCAGCGAGAACAGCAGCAGCGCCAGCACGAATCCGGCTCCGGGCACCGTGCTGGACAGCGCCTCGGTGATGCTGCTCAGCGTCAGCAGCACCGCTGGCAGCAGGACGGCGACGTTGATCAGGCGGCGCGGTTCGGAGCGGTACATCCAGATGAAGACGATCCACAAGGTGGCAAGGGTGATCAGTGTGGCCATGCTTCGATCCTATTTCATCACCGGTTTCCGCGGCCGGACATGGCGCTGCCGGGGCTCAGCGGATCCCGAACTCATGGGACAGCATGGCCTTGGCCCCCAGGTAACCGCCCATGCCGTGCACCGACGGGCCCGGCGGGGTGGCCGAGGAGACCAGGTACAGTCCCTTGGACTGCAGCCACCACGGATTGGTGCTGACCCGGGGGCGCCGGACACTGCCCAGCAGATCCATGGTGCCCCCGGACAGGTCGCCGCCCACCAGGGTAGGGTTTTGCCGCTGCAGTCCGCGCGCGGTGCGCACATGCTGTTCGAGCACCACGTCCCGGAAGCCGGGGGCGGCAGCTTCAAGCTGGGCTGTGATGCGCGGTGCCATGTTGGCATCGGAGCCCAGCGGGACATGGCAGTAGGCCCACAGCACCTGCTGCCCGCCCGGGGCCCGGGTGGGGTCAAACCGTGAGGGCTGGGAGACCAGCACGAACGGATGATCGGCGGGACGGCGGCGACTTTCCCGTTCGGTGCGCAGCACCTGCCGGGCGGTACCGGCCAGGTGGATGGTGCCGGCCTGGGCCAGCAGCGGATCCCTCCAGGGCACCGGTTCACGCAGCACATAGTGCACTACGCAACTGCCTGGGGAACGCCGGGGATTCGCCAGCCGCTGTGCCAGGGCATGCGGAATCCGACCTCGCCCGAGCCGGGCGGCGGTTTCCGGGGAGGTGTCCAGCAAGATGGTCTGCGCGTCCAGTTCCCCGAGTTCTTCGATGCGGCGCCCGGTTTCAATCCGTCCTCCGTGGGCCCTCAACTCGGTGGCCAGCGCCTGGCTGATCGTCTGGGAGCCGCCCCGGGGTATCGGCCACCCGCCCGCGTGGGCAGCAGCCGCCAGAAACAATCCGGCTCCGGCACCGGCCGGTCCGCGCGAACCACCGGCCACATGGGCGGCGCAGCCGGCCAGCAGCGCGGCCGCCTTCGGGTAGCGCCGGCTCAATGTCTGTTGCAGACCCATCCCGCCCAGGGTCGCGGCCCCAAACGCGGCCAGCGTTCCAGGATGGGCAGGTAGTCGCAGCAACGGATTCAGCAGGGTGTCCCCCAGCTGGTTAATCCGCTGCACGAGCGGGCCCAGGAGTCCGGCGAAGACCGCGCCCTGACCAGGGGCCAGGTTCGAGCCCGAGGCCAGGTGCTCTACGGTCCGGTCCAGATCCTGCCAGGCGTAGGCGGTGCGCTGGTCGAGCACGTGGGCGTAGGACATCTGGGGCACAAGGAAGTCCACTCGTTCGTGGACCTTCAGGTCGGCGAACGCCGGGGAGAGCAAAGCCATGGGGTGCACCGCGCTACCCACATCGAAGACCGCCTCGGACCCGTCCAGGGGGATGGTGCGCGCGGCGCCGCCGATGGTGGTGTTGGCCTCGTGAACCGTGACATCCAGTCCTGCCCGTGCCGCCACACACCCCGCCGCCAGCCCGTTGGGTCCGGCCCCGACCACGGCGACCCGGCTCATTCAGCGCTCCTGCCGCCGGCGGAAGCGGTGGCTTCGGAAGCGGTGCTCCCACGCCGACTTCGCACAATGCTCCAACTGATCCGGTCATCCGCCCCGGCGAACGGGCCGCCCTGCGGATCCTCCTGACCTACGGCTCTGACTGGGTCATATTCCGGCTTTAGAATACTTTGAACGACACGGAACATAAGGTACCCAAGCATGAACATATGGGCCAGGACCAACACGACGTAACCCGACTCGGGGAATGCGTGATTGGCCTCCACCTCCGAGGAGTAGCTGTGGATGTAGAACCACAATCCATAAAAGTGCAGCACCTCCACCGCCATCCACACAGTGAATTCCTTCCACCGCGGCAACGCCAGGGCAACGAGCGGAATAAGCCACACGATGAACTGCGGAGAATACACCTTGTTCACCAGCACGAATGATCCCACAATCAGGAACACCAGGCTCGCCACTCGCGGACGCTGCCGGGCGAAGAAGGTCAACAACGCCACCGCCACGCAGGCCAGGAAGAACAGAACCAGCCCCAACCGGGAGATGGCCTGGGCCTCCAGATGCGCCATCCCCGGCACCTTGGCGGCGACAATGTTCCACACGTGCCAGAAACTGGATAGTCCGGCACCGCGTTCGGAAGTGAACTTGAAGAAGTGGGCGAAGGACCCGGGGAAGGCCAGGGCGTAGGGGATGTTGACCGCCAGCCACGCCGCCAATGCCGACCCGCCGGTCACGGTAAAAACCCGAAGCTTGCCGGTGCGCAGCGCAAGGACAAGCACGGCGCCCAGGAACAGGACCGGGTACAGTTTTGTGGCGGTCCCCAAACCAATGAGCACCCCCGCCAACACCAGGTGCCGACGTGCAAAGCTGAGCATCCCCAGCGCAAGCAGGGCCACTGCCCACATGTCCCAGTTGATGCTTGCCGTCAAGATCATCCCGGGGGCAATGGCGACCATGGCCGCATCCCACGGACGACGCCCGGCCATGCGGGCAGTGCACAGTACGGTCACCAGCCAGAGCACCGAAACCAGGACCAGGTTGAAGTCAAAGTACAACAAGGCGCGGTTCACTGCCGCCTCTGGAACCAGGGCCGCCACCCCGGAAGCGGCCGCGCTCATCAGCACCGGGTACTCGAATTCGGCTCCCGCGCTGAAAGGGGCCCACGGATTTTCGGCAAAGCCCCGCGCCCCGAAGAGCGGAACCCAGTCGGTGTAGCAGGCCATGAGGTAGGGATTCTGCCCCGTCCAGCCGTTGACGCGGCAGGGGTTCTTGGCCAGTAGCATCAAAAGCGAACCGATGACGGTGAGGATGATCAGCACCCGTTCGACCGTAAAAATCCCCGGGCTCACCCGCCCGGGATCGCTGTGCCGTCCCAATGGACCACCAATAACGCGAGTGAACTGACGCAGGAAGGCGTCACTGCGCGAGGGCGCGGTGATCCGCCACGGCTGGCGGGTCTGCTGTCGCTTTCTTGGCTCACCCATAATCCCCACCCTAGTTGTTGGAAATGGCGAAGACCCGCATCAGGCCCGCTTGTCCTGCATGTGTTAACCCATGACCCCCGCGTCCCACCGCTTCCTGGGCGTCGCTACCTTCCGCCTGTACCGCCGACCGGCGGAAGGTAAAGCGGACGCCGACTCAAGCATTGCCAGCAACCCACCCGCCAATCCCCGGGCTTCCAGCTTGTCTTGGGCCGCAAGGACTGTGGATGGCTTTCTGAACCAAATGGACGGGGCATTTCCAGCCAGCGTTGAATTCCCTGCCCGGCGAAACCCTGTCACCAGCAAAGAACCAGGCGCTCGAGCAGCATTTGCGCCGCCCGTCAGGGACACTTGCGCAAATGCAGGACATGCAATCTACTGTCGGCGCGTTGGCCAACTTCCGACCCGCCTATAGTGAGGGCATGGAAACGGGGCAGCAGCGGGCCATGGACGCGGCCATTGAACTGGTGGGGACCCAGGGGCTGCGGGCCCTGACCCATCGTCGGGTGGATGAACATGCCGGCCTGCCCGCGGGTTCCACCTCCAACTACGCCCGCACCCGGGCGGCCCTGGTGCATGCGGTCATGGATCGGATCATCGAGCTGGAAGCCCGGGCCACCGAGGCGGCCACGATGCCGGCAACGGCCGCACAGCTGCTGGAGTCCATGGCACGGCTGATCGATGCGACCACCGGCGAGCGCCGGGTGCTGAGCACCGCGCGGCTGATCCTGTTCATGGAGGCCAGCCACGATGAGCGGTTGCGGGAACGGGTCATGGCCGGCCGGGTGATCCTCGAGCGTTTTGTCACAGCAGCCCTGCAGCGCCTGGGCGCCGGGGACCCCCGGTCCGGGGCCAGCGCCCTGATGGCGTGTGCGGAGGGCATCATCCTGCACCGCATCGTGCGCCAGGACCGCTCGGATGCCCGGCCCGCGCTGCGCCTGGTGCTTTCCGGCATCCTTCCCAGCGACCCGGTCGGTGCGTAGGCGGGTAATTACACCTGCACTTCACCCCGCGTTTACCCAAAGGGGGCGCAACGGTTAACTCCGGCTCCTAGCGTCAAGGACGTGAGCAATACCAACCAGCCCAGCGTCTTGGCGATCATCCCGGCCCGTGGAGGATCCAAGGCGGTACGGCTCAAGAACCTGCGCAAGGTCGGCGGCCAGAGCCTGCTGGGCCGTGCGATCCAATCGGCCCAGGCCGCGGCCTCAGTCAGCGAAGTCGTGGTCAGCACCGATCATGAACAGATCCGGCAGGAGGCCCTGGCCTACGGCGCCAGCGTTGTCGACCGCCCGGCCGAAATCGCCGGGGACACGGCCAGCAGCGAATCGGTGCTCCTGCACGTGCTCGCCCAGCGCGAGGAGCACCCGCAGATCACCCTGTTCATCCAATGCACCTCCCCCTTCATCGACCCGGCGGACCTGGATGCCGCAGTGCAGCAGGTGGCCTCCGGCAAGGCCGATGTCAGCTTCGCCGCGGTCCCCGATCACGGCTTCCACTGGGGCCTGTCCCCGGAGGGCGCCGCGGTGGCCGTTGGCCACGACGCCGCCCACCGCCCACGCCGCCAGGACCGGGAACCCAGGTTTCGGGAAACCGGCGCCTTTTACGCCATGCACACCCCAGGTCTGCTGGCCAGCGGGCACCGCTTCTTCGGGACCATGGCGATCCAGCAGGTACCGGTGGAGCACGGCATCGACATCGATTCGGAAGCCGACCTGCACTGGGCGGACCAGCAGGCGACCGGCGCCGCCGGACACATCGAGGTGGATGCGGTGGTCACCGACTTCGACGGGGTGCACACCCCGGACACCGCCTACCTGGATGAGCAGGGCACCGAATCGGTGCGGGTTTCGCGTTCAGACGGGATGGGGGTCGAACGGCTGCGGGCGGCCGGGGTGAAGTTCTTGATCCTGTCCAAGGAACGCAACCGGATCGTTTCCGCCCGCGCCGCCAAGCTGCAGGTGGAGGTCGCCCAGGGCATTGAGTCCAAGGCCGAATACCTCTCACGCTGGATGGCCGATGAGTCCATCAACCCCGCCCGGGTGGCCTACCTGGGCAATGACATCAATGACGTGCCCGCCATGGAACTGGTGGGTTGGCCGGTCACCGTGGCCGATGCCCGTCCCGAGGCCCACCGTGTGGCCCGACACCGACTTACCCGTGCCGGAGGGTCCGGCGCGGTGCGTGAACTGGCCGAACTCGTGTTGGCCGCGCGCAGCAGGTAAAGACCGTCCGGGGCTGGTCCGCAGCCCCACGACCACAGACTTCCACCACTACGAAAGGCAGTATCCATGACCACCGTGAACACCGAAATCAAGCCCGTTGCCATCGGCGAGCACCTGCTCGGTGCCGGCCAGCAGGTGTACGTGATCGGCGAAATCGGAATCAACCACAACGGTGACATCGAGATCGCCAAGCAGCTGATCGACGTATCGGCGGCCGCCGGCGCGAACGCCGTGAAGTTCCAGAAGCGCACCCCGGAGATCTCCACCCCGATGGACATGCGCGACAAGATCCGCTCCACCCCGTGGGGCGAGATGACCTACCTGGACTACCGCTACCGGGTCGAGTTCGACCAGGCCCAGTACAAGGAGCTGATCTCCTATGCCGCCTCCAAGGGCATGCACGCCTTCGCCTCCCCCTGGGACGTTCCCTCGGTGGAGTTCATGGAGGCCCAGGGAGCGGTGACCCACAAGGTCGCCTCCGCCTCGGTCACCGACCTGGAGCTGCTGCGGGCGCTGGCCGAGACCGGCAAGCCGATCATCCTGTCCACCGGGATGTCCACCATCGAGCAGATCGACAAGGCCGTGGAAACCCTGGGCACCGACAAGCTGGTGCTGATGCACGCCACCTCCACCTACCCGCTGCCCCCGGAGGAGGCGAACCTGCGCACCATCGAGACCCTGCGCGATCGCTACCAGGTGCCGGTGGGCTACTCCGGGCACGAACGCGGCCTGCAGATCTCCCTGGCCGCCGTCGCCCTGGGCGCGGTCACCGTGGAACGCCACATCACGCTGGACCGCACCATGTGGGGCTCGGACCAGGCCTCCTCGCTGGAGCCCAAGGGCTTCGAGGCGCTGATCCGCGACATCCGCATCCTGGAGCAGGCCATGGGCGACGGGGTGAAGAAGGTCTTCCCCGGTGAGCTGGCCCCGCTCTCGCGCCTGCGCCGCGTCGACGGCTAACCCGGTCCCGCCCGGGAACCACCCCTGATTCCGG
>NZ_JAVGCZ010000044.1:0-21108 GCF_052928425.1 Glutamicibacter sp. BSL13 | reverse complement strand
GCTCGGGATGGTGCGTCACCATCCACCCGGCCCCGTAGTCACCGCCGGCCTCCTCGTCAGCGAAGAACGCGATGACCAGGTCGCGGCGCGGGGTGATCCGCTCGCGCACCGTGTGGCGGATCACCGCGATGATCATGGCGTCCATGTTCTTCATGTCCACCGCCCCGCGGCCCCAGATCATCCCGTCGATCAGCTCGGCGGCAAAGGGGTCCACGCTCCAGTCCTCGGCGATGGCCGGCACCACGTCCAGGTGCCCGTGCACCACCAGCGCCGGTAGGTCCGGGTCGCTGCCGGCCAGTCGAGCCACGACGTTGGCCCGGCCGGGAGCCGATTGGTAGATCTTGGCGTCCAGGCCCACCTCGCGCAGCAGTTCGGCGACGTACTGGGCGGCCTGCAGCTCGCCCTGTCCTTTGTTGCCGCCGTAGTTGGTGGTGTCGATGCGGATCAGTTCACGGCAGAACTCAACGGTTTCGGCTTCAAGCCGTTCCAGGGCCGGATCCTTGGGCATGGCCAATCTCCCTTGTGATGTTGGGTTTTGCGCTGCGGTGCGCTGACTTGTTCCCAGCCTAATCCGAAAGCGCGGCTTTCGCCCGCGCGCCGGTGTTAACGTCCTCGGCGCGGCGGGTCACCACAAATGGTGACCCGCCGCGCCGAGAATTCATCCGGGAACCGCGCGGCGAAGCCGGCGGCCCGGGAGGGGCAAGGTGCTGTTACCAGCCCCAGTCCTCGTCTTCGGTGGCTTCGGCCTTGCCGATGACGTAGGAGGAGCCCGACCCGGAGAAGAAGTCGTGGTTCTCATCCGAACCCGGGTTCAGCGAGGCCAGGATCGCCGGGGAGACGTTGGTCAGCTCGGCCGGGAACATGGCCTCGTAGCCCAGGTTCATCAGGGCCTTGTTGCCGTTGTAGTGCAGGAACTTGATGACATCCTCGCTCCAGCCGATGTCGTCGTACAGGTCGTGGGTGTACTTGACCTCGTTTTCGTACAGTTCGTGTAGCAGTTCGAAGGTAAAGTTCTTCAGCTCATCGCGTTCGGCCTGCGGCAGCTGGTTCTGGTCCATGGCGCGCTGGTTCTTCAGCCCAATGTAGTAGCCGTGGATGGCCTCGTCACGGATGATCAGGCGGATCAGGTCGGCACTGTTGGTCAGCTTGGACATGGTGGCCCAGCGCAGCGGGGTGTAGAACCCGGAGTAGAACAGGAAGGACTCCAGCATGGTGGAGGCGATCTTCTTCTTGTAGGGGTTGGTGCCGTCGTAGTACGAGCGGACGATGTTGCCCTTGTTCTGCAGCTCGTGGTTTTCCTCCGACCAGCGGAAGGCCTCATCGATCTCGCGCGAGGAGCACAGGGTGGAGAAGATCGAGGAGTAGCTCTTGGCATGCACGGACTCCATGAACGCGAAGTTCGTGTAAACCGCTTCCTCGTGCGGGGTCAGCGCATCGGGGATCAGCGAGACGGCGCCGATGGTGCCCTGCAGCGTGTCCAGGTAGGTCAGCCCGGTGAGCACGCGCATGGTCATCTGCTTCTCCCCGTCGCTCAGGGTCGCCCAAGACTGGATGTCATTGGACAGCGGCACCTTCTCGGGCAGCCAGAAGTTGGCGGTGACGCGGTTCCAGATTTCCACGTCCTTCTCATCCTCGATGCGGTTCCAGTTGATCGCCTTGATCGGGGTGGTGGCAACGCTCACTTGGCTCTCTCCCTGTGTCACGGTGTGGGTTGCATGCCTTCAGACATGCCTTGGTCTTCGGTCCAGGCGCAACGCCTGGGGGCAGCCGTGCACGGTGCGCCGGGCTGCTGCGGTGGTTGCGGGCGCGTCGCATTGACGGTCGCCAGACTTTGAAGCTTGGGGTGGTCCACCTGCTGTTGCGCTCCGTCGTGGTTCGTTCGGGCGCCCGGTGTTCCTGTCCCCCACCTTACCCAATTGGCCGCCTAACAAAATGCCCGCCCGTGCCCTGCGCGGTCGCTACGCGAAACTCCTGACGCGCCCCGGCGCGGCCTCCGCGGGAACCTGTGTCGGCACACCCGGAACCGATGCCGCAAGGATCACATTTTGCCTTCGCCGTGGCTCCGCCACGAGGGCGGGACGGCGCGCCGGGATTCGGAGTCACGAATACTGGTTGTGCGGCGTCTCACACACTAGATTTGAACCATCGGCTGACCTGCCGCCCTGGCCTGCTCCGCAGGTGTCGGGGCGCCAGCCGGAGCTGACGATGTTCACGACGACTAAGGATTGATGACGTCATGTTCGAAGAGAATCAACCGGCGATCCCCGAGCGGGATCGGGAGACCGGGCTGGACTCCGGTGCGCCCCCGAAGTGGAAGATCGTTGGCCCCGGCCTGGTGGTGGCCGCCACCGGTGTGGGCGCCGCGGACATGGTCGCCACCCTCGTGGCCGGCAGCCGCTACGGCTATGCACTGCTGTGGGCGGTGGTGCTCGGTGTGATCCTGAAGATCATCCTGGTCGAGGGTGCCGGACGATTCACCCTGGCCACCGGCAAGACCATCTTCGAGGGCTGGCGCTCCCTGGGCAAATGGACCACCTGGTACTTCGGGCCCTACATCGTCATCTGGGGTTTTGTGTACGGGGCGACGGCCATGAGCTCCGCGGCGATGCCGTTGGCGGCGCTGTTCCCGGCCGTGGACTTGAAGATCTGGGCGATCTTCATGGGACTGGCCGGCTTTGCCATGGTGTGGTTCGGGCATTACGCGTTCTTTGAGAAGGTCACCGCCGTGCTGGTGGGCCTGATGTTCATCACCGTGGTGGGCCTGGCGATCATTGCGGTGCCGAACGTTCCGCAGATGTTCGTCGGGCTGATCCCGATGATCCCCGAGGGCGGCGTGGTCTACACCCTGGCCCTGGCCGGCGGCGTGGGCGGCACCATCACCCTGGCCGCCTACGGCTACTGGCTGCGCGAAAAGGGCTGGTACACCCCGAAGTGGATGCGCGTGATGCGGATCGACAACTCGATGGCGTACGTGATCACCGGCATCTTCGTGATCGCCATGCTGGTGGTCGGCGCCGAGGTGGTGCGTTCGGCCGGGGTGGCGCTCTCCGCCGGTGACGCCGGGCTGCTGGACCTGACCGACGTGCTGCAAGAACGCTACGGCGATGTGGTGGGCATCGGATTCCTGATCGGCTTCTGGGCCGCGTCCTTCTCCTCGATCATCGGCGTGTGGAACGGCGTTTCGCTGATGTTCGCCGACTTTTGGGGCAACATCCGCGGCAAGGGATCGGGACACGAGGACACCCGCGTGGGCGGCAAGTACTTCAGGTTCTACGTGCTGTGGCTGACCTTCCCGCCGATGCTGCTGTTCCTGTTGGACCGCCCGATCGCGCTGATTCTGGCCTATGGTGTGCTCGGTTCGCTGTTCATGCCGTTCCTGGCCTTGACCCTGCTGGGTCTGCTCAACGGCAAGCGCACCCCGAAACAGTGGCGCAACAAGTGGCACACGAACATTGCGCTGGGCATCACCGCTGCCCTGTTCCTGGCCCTGGGCGTCAACGAACTGGTCAAGGCGCTGGCGCCGGTCTTTGGCGGCTAGCGCTTACGGGGCGATGACTACCCCACTGCCCCGCACCACTGCCGGTGCGGGGCAGTGTGCTTTATTCACATCGGCTCATTACGGTCCGATGGGCACGAGCGCCCGCGCGTGTGATGGGATGCTGGAGGACAGGAATTATCCACCCGCTGCGAAGGAGGCCTGATGAGCGAGAAGCCCACGGGGGAATCTGGGGCGCACAGCACACGCATCGGCGTGCTGGGCGCCGGAAGGGCCGGGACCTCCCTGGCCAGGGCGGCCGCCTCGGCCGGCATCGGCGTGAAAATCGCCGCTTCCCGTCCGCCGCGCATGCTGAAGTACCATCTGGCGCAATACGCCCCGCAGGCCACGGCCGTGCCGGCCGAGCAGATTGCCGACGGGGTGGATCTGGTGGTGCTCATGGTGCCGCAGGAGGAACTGGACGAGGTGGACCCGAATACCCTGGCCGGAACCATCCTGGTGGACGCCACCAACCGCTGGGAAGACGAGCCGCTGCCGGACTGGTTCCAGCGCGCACTGGAGGCCGGGCTCTCCAGCTCCGAGGCGATTGCCGCACACTTCGCGAGCACCCGGGTGGTGAAGGCGTTGAACCACATCAGCCACTGGGACCTGGACACCAGCGGGCGGCGCAAGCAGAGCCAGCGCCGGGGCTTGGCGGTGGCCTCGGACCACCGCCGGGAGGCGGCCGTGGTCGCCAGTCTCATCGACGTCCTGGGTTTTGAGCCGGTGATCCTGGCCAGCCTCGCCCAGGGGCGCGGCATGGAGCCGGACGGTCCAATCTTCAACGAAGTGCTCGGCGCCCAAGAGCTGTTTCGGCTGCTGCCGCACAACTGAGAAGCGTGAATCGTCGCCTGAGCCGGACAACCCGCAGAGGCTAGAGTGTGATTCTTGGCACCCCGAGTAAGGCATTGACATGATTTGCCGTGCTCAGTCCGCCTTTTGGCGCGGAATGGCGCAGGTTTCGCCGGCGCTTGGGCCGAATTGGAAATCGGCTTAAACTGGTGCTAAAGTTTTACTTCGTTGCTTGCGATAACAACGCAGACAACGAGTACCTGCGCGGGTGGCGGAATAGGTAGACGCGCTAGCTTGAGGTGCTAGTCCTCGTTTAGAGGGTGGGGGTTCAAGTCCCCCTTCGCGCACGAATGGAAAATGGCCTCTGACCTGGGGTTTAGATCACCGGGTTGGGGGTCATTTTCGTGCCATGTGCTGAGATATGTGCTAAGCCCCACCGAGATGGGCCGCGAAGCGGTCTGCTGCGGCTTTCTGCATCGTCGGGGTGACATGGCTGTAGATGTTCATCGTGGTTGTGATGGTGGAGTGCCCCAGGCGCTCCTGTACTACCTTGGGATGCTCGCCCAGCTCCAGCAGGAGTGTGGCGTGCGTGTGGCGCAGCCCCTTGATCGTCACGCGGGGCAGCGTCGGGTGTACCTTGGCGAGCCACTTCATGTGTCGATCCCAGCGGCTCGTCATGGCGTCGGGTGAGCGCAGCTTGCCCTCGTCGTCACCGAACACATACGCATCGGCCCCCGCGAGCTTGAACGACACTTCGGCGCGGGCGACCTTGTAGGAGGCGAGCACTTTGAGGGTTGCGGCGTCCACGTCGATCACGCGGGCGTTGCCCGTTTTGGTGGTCTTGGTGGCCGTCCAGTCCTCGGTGTTCACCGCTCGCCGGATGCTGATGCGCCCGGTTCTGGTGTTGATGTCGTTCCATCTGAGTGCGAGAGCTTCCGAACGCCGCATCCCCGTGTAGGCGATCACTCACCTGCCCGAACAACTTCGCAAGACGCTGACCTGGGACCGAGGAAAGGAGCTCTCCGGGCACGCTTAGTTCGCGCTCGACACCGGCACGAAGGTCTTCTTCGCCGACCCGCACTCGCCTTGGCAGCGCCCCACGAATGAGAACACCAACGGACTGCTGCGTCAGTACTTCCCGAAAGGCACCGACCTCTCCCGCTGGTCAGCCGAAGACCTCGAAGCTGTCGCCCTCGCACTGAACAATCGGCCCCGGAAAGTCCTCGACTGGAAGACGCCAGCCGAAGTCTTCGCCGAGCAGATACACTCACTCAAAACCGATGGTGTTGCAACGACCGGTTGAACTCACCCAGTACACCTCGCTCGCGTTCACCGAAGAACTGCTTGATGCTGGGATTACTGGGTCGATTGGTTCGGTGGGTGACGCGCTCGATAACGCGTTGGTGGAGTCCACGATCGGGTTGTTCAAGACCGAGGTCATCATGCACGAACGCGAGAAGTGGGAGTCATGGCGTCAGGTCGAGCAAGCGACCGCCTCGTGGGTGCACTGGTACAACACCGAGCGTCTCCACTCGAGTATCGGTGACATTCCACCAGTCGAGTACGAGGAAAACTACTACGATCGAGTACAGGGGCACAGCGGTCTAGCTGCGGCCTAACAAGACTCTCCGGCAAACCCAGGCCGATTCAGTGCAGACTGGACTGGTGGAGCCGGGTGCGTTCCTCGCGGGGTATGGTGCCGCGCAGGCGGTGCCAGGGCCGCTGTTCACCTTCGCCGCGTTTCTCGGAGCTGTCACCACGAGCGGCCCGAGTGGGCTGCTCGGCGCATCCATTGCGCTGCTCGCGATCTTTCTGCCATCTGCGCTGCTCGTGATGGGGGTGCTGCCCTTCTGGGAGCGGTTGCGTCGTGCGCCGAGAGTGCAGCGTGTGCTGACGGGCGTGGACTCCGGAGTCGTCGGGCTGCTCGCCGCCGCGCTGTACGACCCCGTATTCACCGCGGGTGTCACGAACGCCGCATCACTCGTCGTCGCGGCACTCGCGTTTGTCGCACTCACGTCCTGGAAAACACCGGCATGGGCGGTAGTGCTCGGGGCCGCAGGAGCCGGGGCATTGCTGCTCTGAACGCGCTATGCGGATACTCAGGCGAGGCTGGCCTGCAATGCGAGAAGCGTGCCCGCCTGGGAGGATTGAAGCATGAGCCGTTTTTCTTCTCTGGTCAGGGCATATCCACTCGTGATCGCAACACTGTTGGTGGCTATGATCGGGTTGGTTCTTTTAGCGACTCCGGCCATTGAGTCGTCCAGCTGGATTGTGGGTGCGTATGCGCTCGTGATTGCCGGGTGGGAGGCGGTCGGGATGATCCGGCAGCTCATCCGAGGGCACGCCGGGCTCGACATTCTTGCGGTGACGGCAATCACCGCTGCAGTGCTCGTTGGGGAGCCGTGGGCGGCGCTCGTGGTGGTGCTGATGCTCACCGGCGGGGCGGCCCTCGAAGATTACGCTGAGAACCGTTCGAAGCGGGAACTGACCGCGCTGCTGCGTAAGGCACCCCAGCAGGCCACGCGCATCCTCGCCCCAAGCGCACCCGGCGCGGACGTGCACGGGCATACTGCCGAGGCCACGACCGAGGACATACCGGTCGAAGAAGTCGAGGTGGGTGATCTGTTGTTGGTGCGGCCGGGTGCACTCGTGCCTGTGGACTCGATCCTCGTCTCCGAGCACGCCGTGTTCGATGAGTCGTCATTGACCGGTGAAAGTCTGCCCGTTGAGCGTGACGCGGGAGAGAAAGTGTCGAGCGGTGCGGTGAATGGACAAGCCGCAGTCACCATGCGGGCCGCGGCTCCGGCCGCCGAGAGCGAGTATCAGCAGATTGTTCGGCTCGTTGAACAGGCCGCGGGCAGCAAAGCCAAAGTCGTGAGGCTCGCAGATCGGTACGCGGTGCCGTTCACAGTGCTCGCGCTCGTGATCGCTGGGATCGCGTGGGCGGTCAGTGGAGAGGCTGTCCGGTTTGCCGAGGTGCTGGTGGTGGCGACGCCATGCCCGCTGCTGATCGCCGCGCCGGTCGCGTTTCTCGGTGGCATGAGCCGTGCCGCGAGGTTCGGGCTGATCGTGAAGGGTGGCGGCACTCTCGAACAGCTTTCACGAGCCCGCTCGGCGGCATTCGATAAGACCGGCACCATCACTACCGGCAAACCGGTGCTCGAACGCATCCTGCCCGCCGTCCGCACCGGCAAAGACGAACTGCTGCGTTTCGCAGCCTCAGCGGAGGTGTACTCCTCCCATGTGCTCGCGGGCTCCGTCGTGCAGGCCGCGAAACAGCACGGTCTGTCGCTCATCGAAGCCGAACATGCCGAGGAGATCGCGACGAACGGAGTCGCGGCTGTGCTCCGCACTCCTGACGCATCTGAGGCAGTGACGGTTCGTATTGGCAAGCCCTCCTGGGTGCGCGATTCCGCGCCCGACCTCGTGCTGGCAGACCTTGCTCCAGGGGAACTCGCGATCTACGTTTCGGTCGATGACCGCTACGCCGGAGCCATCGTCATGCGCGACCAAGTACGCGAAGAAGCAAGCCAAGCGCTCCAAGATCTGGGCGAACTTGGCATCGTGCGCACGCTCATGGTGACCGGAGACGTTGCAGCCACCGCCGAACCCATCGCACAGCACCTTGGAATCGGCGAGGTGCACGCCGAGTGCCGCCCTGGCGACAAAGTTCGCATTGTCAGTAGCGTGCAGCCCCGCCCGCTCATCATGGTCGGTGACGGCCTCAACGATGCCCCAGTGCTCGCTGCTGCGGATATTGGCTTCGCGATGGGGGCGCGCGGTGCAACCGCAGCATCGGAGTCAGCGGACATCGTGAACCGCTACGACACACTCTCGGCCCTGCCGCGCGCGGTGAGCATCGGCAAAGACACCGTGCGCATCGCATTGCAAAGCATCTGGCTCGGCATCATCATCAGCGTCGGCCTCATGCTCATCGCCGCCTTCGGGTTCCTCCCCGCACTCCTCGGCGCGTGGCTGCAAGAAGTCGTTGACCTGGTGGCCATCCTCGGCGCACTCCGCGCAGTAGGCCCACGATCTGAGCGAATCACACGATCATCACCAGTCGCATCGACGGAACAATTTCACTTCAGCACGAACCAAGACTGGAAATGAACAATATGGCATCCGACTCAAGCACCACGCCGCATCCCGGCGAAGCCCACCTGCAGAACGTGGGCCAACGTTTGAACTGGCTACGTGCAGGGGTCCTCGGCGCAAACGACGGCATCGTCTCTACCGCGGGCGTCGTCATCGGCGTCGCAGCCGCTACACCAAACAACGTACTGGCAATCGCGACGGCCGGTATCGCGGCCGTTGTTGCCGGGGCGTTCTCAATGGCTGGCGGAGAATACGTTTCGGTGAGCACCCAACGCGACACAGAGAAAGCGCTCATCGCAAAAGAACGGTGGGAGCTCGAAACCATGCCCGAGGAGGAGCTTGAAGAACTCACCGAGCTCTACCGACAGCGGGGCCTCTCAGATGATCTTGCACATCGGATAGCGGTGCAGCTTACCGAGAAGGACGCTCTCGCCGCTCACGCAGAAGTCGAGCTCGGAATCGACCATGAAGAGTTCACAAGCCCGTGGGCAGCCGCCGTGTCATCGTTCATTGCGTTCGCCGTCGGAGCACTGATCCCACTCATCATGATCCTGCTGCCTGTTGGTGGACACCGAGTTTGGATCGCAGCCATCGCAGTTGTGATCGGCCTCTTCCTCACCGGTTGGATCAGCGCTGCGCTCGGTGGAGCGCCGCGCGGTCGCGCAATTCTCCGAAACGTGGTCATGGGCTCCGCGACCATGATCGCCACTTACCTCATTGGGGCACTCTTTGGCGTGGCCATCGGATAGGTCGGTGCTCGTGATCCGGCCCGCTTTCATGTGCTAACTCACGTGCTACCGACTCTGCTAGATCGTGAACCGCGGTGCAGTTATCCACGGGCAGGCTCCGCAGAAACGTCGGAATCATGCGGCAGAACGCCGATTCACGATTTCATGTGCGAGGGGGAACGGAACAGTTCAAGTCCCCCTTCGCGCACGCAGGAGATCCCCGGCTGGCTTCGGCCAGCCGGGGATTTTGCATTCCTAGGGGTGCCGCGGCCTGATTGATAGCATCAAGTAGCCCCCTGCCCCCGACCTCTCCCAGGAACTTTCCCATGCGCATCGCCATGCTTTCCCTGCACACCTCCCCGATGGAGCAGCCCGGCGCCGGGGACGCGGGAGGAATGAACGTCTACATCCGCAATCTGGCCTACGCGGTGTCCGAGCTGGGCCACGAGGTCCACCTGGTGACCCGCAGCGCTGATCCCACGCGCACCGAGCAGGTCAAGGATCTGGTGTGGATGCACGAACTGCAGGTGGCTCCAGGCCGGCGGGTTTCCAAGGACGGGCTGTATGGCCTAATCGATGAGGCCGCCGCAGCCCTGCGGGAGCATTTTCGCGACCTGCCGGTCGACGTGATCCACGCCCACTACTGGCTCTCTGGGATGCTGGGGCTGGAACTGGCCGCCGCCTGGCACATCCCGCTGGTGGTCAGCCTGCACACCTCGGCGGCGGCGAAGGAAGCCGAATCCGGGATCGCCGAACCGGCCGCACGCAAGGAGGGAGAACGGCACCTGCTGGCCGCCGCCCAGCGCGTCATTGCCAACACGCCGGTGGAGGCCGAACAGCTGCGCCGGCACTACCGGGTGCCGCAGGACAAGCTGGACGTGGTGCTGCCCGGGGTGGAGCACGAGGTCTTCCACCCGCCGCATGCCGGGTCCGACGCCGGCCGCGCGCGGAGCAACCTCGCCCGGGGCAGCGACCTGCACGTGGTCTACGCCGGCAGGATGCAGCGGCTGAAGGGCGCCCACCTACTGCTGCAGGCCATCGCCAGGGCCCGGCAGATGGACCCGGGCGTGCGGATCACCGCCGAGCTGTACGGGGCACGCTCCGGTGCGGACGACTATGATCCGCGGGCCATCGCGACCCGGCTTGAGCTGGATGAGGTGGTGCACCTGACCGGACCCCTGCCGCCGGGCGAACTGGCCGCGGCGTTCGCCACCGCGGACCTGGTGGCCGTGCCGTCACTGTCCGAGACGTTCGGGCTGGTGGCCGCCGAGGCCCAGGCCTGCGGCACGCCGGTGATCGCCAACCGGGTCGGGGGCCTGAACTATTCGGTGGCCGACGGCGTCTCGGGCTGGCTCATCCCCGAACCGGAGCCGGAGGCGTGGGCGCAGCAACTGCTCACCCTGGCTCGGGATCCGCAGCTGTTGGCCTCCGCCAGCGCCGCGGCGCTGGCGCACAGTGCCCGGTTCACCTGGCGGCATGCCGCGCAGCAGTCGCTACAGGCCTACCGCCGGGCCGGGCGGGCGGCCACGGCCTAGCGGCGGGAGGAACATGGCGAGCGAACACGAACGGCGGCCGGAGCACCAAAGCGTGTTCCGGCCGCCGTCGACGTTCCCGCGGGGTGAGGCTAATCCAGCACTTCCAGCTCCAGCTCGAAGTGGGGCTTGAGCTTGCGCGGGTTCCAGGCGGTCACCTCGTAGTCCCGGCCCTCCTGCTCATAGGCCAGGTGCACGGTGCCCGGCAGCAGCACCGGGGTCTTGAACTCGATCTCCCATTCGTAGCCCACGCCCACCGGTTCAATCTCCGCCAGCGCGCGCGCCGCCAGGTAGATGCCGTGGGCGATGGCCCGGGGCATGCCCAGCACCTTGGCCGACACCTTGGACAGGTGGATCGGGTTGTAGTCCCCGGCCACCGCGGCCCAGGCCCGGCCTGTGTCCGCCCCCAGCTTCCACACAGCGGTGGCCTGCGGGGGGTGGAAGTCCGAGCGCGCGTCCTTCTCCGGCTTCGGGCCATCGAGCTTCACGCCCTTGGACAGGAAGGTGCTGCGCAGCACCATCCGCTCCTCGCCCTCGGTGGAGATGCGCACCACCAGGTCGCAGGTCGCGCCCTTGGCGTGCTTGGCCAGCTGCTCGGCGTTGACCGCCACGTCGAACGCCTCCGCGTCGGCCAGCGGGCGGCGCACGGTGACCTCGTTGGTCAGGTGGATCATCCCCAGCAGCGGCAGCGGGAAGTCGTCGCGCACCATCAGGGACATCGCCAGCGGGAAGGCCAGCGAATGCACGTAGAGGCTGGGCAGCTGGCCGTTCATGCGCGCGCCCACGGCGCGGCGGAATTCGGCCAGCTTCTGCGCATCGGCCTGCGCCCCGTGCTTGACCAGGGTCAGCTCGGGCAGCACCGGGTTCTTGGCCTTGCGCCCCAGGGTCTTGACCGTACGGGCGTAGACCTGGCCCATGGTGGGCAGCTGGTCAACGATTTCGATACCCATCTCAGGCCCCCACCAGCGACTGGCCGCACACGCGCAGGGTCTGCCCGTTGATCGCGGCGCACGCGTCCCAGGAGAGGAAGCCGATGGTCTCGGCCACGTCCAGCGGCAACCCGCCCTGCATCAGCGAGGGCATCACCATGCGGGCCACGGTGCGGGTGCCCAGCGGGATCTTGGCGGTCATGTCGGTTTCAATGAATCCGGGGGCCACCGCGTTGATGGTACCGCCGTGGGCGGCGAAATCAGCGGCGCTGGCGCGCACCATGCCGATCACCCCGCCCTTGGAGGCGGCGTAGTTCGTCTGCCCGCGGTTGCCGGCGATCCCGGAGGTGGAGGCCAGGGACACCACGCGCAGCCCGGGCAGGTCCGCGGCCAGCAGCTGCTCGTTCATCCGCAGCTGGGAGGTGATATTCACCGCGATGACCGAATCCCAGCGGGAGGCGTCCATGTTGGCCAGCAGCTTGTCCCGGGTGATCCCGGCGTTGTGCACCACCAGGTCCAGCCGGCCATGGCGCTGGCGGGCGTGTTCGATGATCCGCTGGCCGGCGTCCTGGGCGGTGACATCCAGCTGCAGGGCGGTGCCGCCGACCTCGTTGGCGACCTTGCTCAGCGCATCCCCGGCCCCGGGCATATCGACCACCACGACCGCGGCCCCGTCCCGGGCCAGGGTGCGGGCGATCGCCGCGCCGATGCCGCGGGCCGCGCCGGTGACGACCGCGACCTTTCCGGCCAGCGGGGCGTCGAAGTTTTCGGGCAGTTCGCCTTCGTTGCCAGTGACCTCCAGAAACTGGCCGTCCACGTAGGCGCTGCGCCCGGAGAGGAAGAAGTGCAGGGCCGCCAGCGAGCTGGGGCTTGCCAGGGTCGCGTCCCCGGCCAGCAGGATGCCGTTGGCGGTGGCGCCATTGCGCAGTTCGCGGCCCAGCGAGCGGATGGTGCCGTCAATGCCCTGGCGCACGGCGGCCACGGCCGGCTCATCCTCGGCCAGGGCGCGGCGGGAGAAGGAGACCACCCGGGCGCCGGGCACCAGCTGGCGCACCTCGGCGCCGGCCTTGAGCATCAGCGGGGAGAGCTGATCGGGGTGGGTGAGCTCATCGAGCAGCAGGATCAGCCCGCCCAGCTTCGCTCCCCCGGCGTCATGGCGGCGCACATCCAGTCCCCACTGCACTAGGGTGTCGGCCAGCTGCTGGGCGGTGGGCGAATCGCCCAGGATCAGCAGCGGGCCGGGCAGCAGCGGGGTCTGGGTGGACCAGCGGCGCAGCCGGGCCGGTTGCGGTAGGCCCAGCTTCTTGGCCAGGGTGCGGGTAAAACCGGTGTTGACCAGTTCCAGGTACTTGTCTGCCATTAGTTGCGTGCCTCCAAAATCGCTACGACTCCCTGCCCGCCCGCGGCGCACACGGAGATCAGTCCACGTCCCGAGCCCTTCTCATGCAGCATCTTGGCCAGCGTCGCCACGATTCGTCCGCCGGTGGCGGCGAACGGGTGGCCGGCGGCCAGCGAGGACCCGTTGACGTTCAGCTTACTGCGGTCGATGGCGCCCAGCGGGGCATCCAGGCCGAGCTTTTCGCGGCAGAATTCCTCGTCCTCCCACGCCGCCAGCGTGGAGAGCACGGTGCCGGCGAACGCCTCGTGGATTTCGTAGAAGTCAAAGTCCTGCAGGGTCAGGTTGTTGCGCTTCAGGATCCGGGCGACCGCGTAGGCCGGGGCCATCAGCAGGCCCTCCGCGCCGTGCACGAAGTCCACCGCGCCGGCCTCGAAGTCCACGAAGTTCGCCAACATCGGCAGGTTGTTGGCCTTGGCGTATTCCTCGCTGCCCAACAGCACCGTGGAGGCCCCGTCGGTCAGCGGGGTGGAGTTGCCCGCGGTCATGGTCGCCTCATCGCCCAGCGACTTGCCGAAGGCCGGTTTCAGGCTGCCCAGCTTTTCCAGGCTGGAGTCCGGGCGCAGGTTGTTGTCCCGGCTAAGGCCGTTGAAGCTGGTCATCAGGTCATCGAAGAACCCGCGCTCGTAGGCGGCGGCCAGGTTCTGGTGGCTGGCCAGGGCCAGCTCATCCTGCGCCTGGCGGGTGATGCCCCAGGCGTGGGTGGTCTTGGCCTGGTGCTCGCCCATCGACAGCCCAGTGCGCGGCTCCCCGGTGCCCGGGGCGTTCGGGGCCAGGTGGGCCGGGCGCAGCTTGGACAGCGCGGAGAGCTTGGCCTTGGTGGTGCGGGCGCGGGAGAGCTCCAGCAACACCTGGCGCAGCCCCTCGGAGACCGCGATCGGAGCGTCGCTGGTGGTGTCCACGCCGCCGCCGATGGCCGAGTCGAGCTGGCCGAGCTTGACCTTGTTGGCCAGCGAGCCGATGGCCTCCATGCCGGTGGCGCAGGCCATCTGCACGTCGTAGGCCGGGGTGCTGGGATCCAGGGCGGAGCCCAGCACGCATTCGCGGATCAGGTTGAAGTCCTTGGAGTGCTTGAGCACCGCGCCGCCGGCGACCGAGCCGATCCGCTGGCCCTGCAGCCCAAAGCGGGCCACCAGCCCGTCAAGGGCGGCGGTGAACATGTCCTGGTTGGAGGCTTGCGCGTACTTGGTGTTCGAGCGGGCGAAGGGGATGCGGTTGCCGCCAATGATCACGGCCGGGCGGACGGATTCTGAAGCCATTGAGATTCTCCTGGAGATCTGACTGCTGTGACAGGTATTACTATAACCAAGAGTACATGATACTGTAAGTAACGTGAACAACATCTCAGGGAGCACCAGCACCACCCAGGACGGCCGCGCGGCGCGGTGGGAACGCCACCGCACCGAACGCCGCCTGGAACTGCTGAGCATGGCCCGCAAGGCGATCCACCACCTGGGCCCGCAGGCCTCGATGGATGACATCGCCGCGCACGGGAACACCAGCAAGCCGGTGTACTACCGCTACTTCGGTGACAAGGAGGGTCTGCGCCAGGCCTTGAGCGAAGTCATCATCGGCGACTTCCACGCCAAGGTGCTCGCCGCGGGATTGGCGCAGGAGGCCGAACTCGGGGCCCTGCACGCCATGGTCACCGCCTACCTGCAGCTGGCCGAATCCAGCCCGAACCTCTACTTCTTCGTCACCGCCCAGTCCACCGACGTGCTCACCGCCCCGAACGAGCAGGCCCCCGGATCCACCGGGGTGCTCAACGCCTTCTTCGAGGAAATCACCCGGATCATGACCGAACGCGTGGCCGACTACTACGCCAAGCACTCCCCGGACCCCGGACCAAGCGGCAGCCCCGTGGCACTGTGGCCACGCGCGGCGCTGGGCATGGTCCGCTCCGCCGGGGAACTGTGGCTGCGCCAGCCGCGCGACGAACACCGACCCACCCTGGAAGAACTTGCCGATGCCCTGTGCACCTGGCTCACCCATGGAATCGCATCACCCCACACCGGCGCCTAGGCTGCCAGAAAGGTACACCATGAACCCGAACCGCATTGATGTCACCGCCCTTTCCGAGCAGCTGCTGGGAACCTGGGCACAGGTCCGCAAGGACTCGCGGGCCCGCGCCGCACGCCCCGAGCTGCAGCGCGACCCCTCGCTGGGCATGGACGAGCACCGCGAACGCGTGCTCTCCCAGCTGCACGTGCTGACCAATGAACGCGCCGTACAGCGCGCCTTCCCCGCCGAGTTCGGCGGCAACGACGACCACGGCGGTTCGCTGGCCGCCTTCGAGGAACTGGTCGCGGCCGACCCCTCACTGCAGATCAAGGCCGGCGTGCAGTGGGGCCTGTTCGGCGGGGCGGTGCTGCACCTGGGCACCGAGGAGCACCACAAGAAGTGGCTGCCGGGCATCCTGGACTTCAGCGTCCCGGGCGCCTTCGCGATGACCGAGATCGGCCACGGATCGGATGTGGCCAACGTGGCCACCACCGCCACCTATGACCCGCAGACCGAGGAATTCGTCATCCACACCCCGTTCAAGGCCGCCTGGAAGGAATTCCTGGGCAACGCCGCGCTGCACGGCAAGGACGCCACCGTCTTCGCGCAGCTGATCACCAAGGGCGTGAACCACGGGGTGCACTGCTTCTACGTGCCGATCCGCGACGAGCAGGGCAACTTCCTGGAGGGCGTGGGCGGCGAGGACGACGGGTTGAAAGGCGGACTGAACGGCATCGACAACGGCCGCCTGCACTTCACCCACGTGCGCGTCCCGCGCACCAACCTGCTTAACCGCTACGGGGATGTGGCCGCCGACGGCACCTACAGCTCCCCGATCGCCTCCCCGGGCCGACGCTTCTTCACCATGCTCGGCACCCTGGTCCAGGGCCGGGTCTCGCTGGACGGGGCCGCGACCAGCGCGGCGAAGATCGCCCTGCAGATCGCCATCACCTACGCGAACCAGCGCCGCCAGTTCACCAGCACCTCGGACACCGAGGAAACCACCATCCTGGACTACCAGCGCCACCAGCGCCGCCTGCTGCCGCGCCTGGCCCGCACCTACGCCGCATCCTTCGCCCACGATGAGCTGCTGACCAAGTTCGACGAGGTCTTCTCCGGGCGCGCGGACAGCGACGAGGACCGCCAGGACCTGGAAACCCTGGCCGCCGGGCTGAAGTCCCTGAGCACCTGGGATGCGCTGGACACCATCCAGGAGGCCCGCGAGGCCTGCGGCGGCTCGGGCTACATGGCCAAGAACCGCTTCAACCAGCTCTACAGCGACCTGGATGTCTACGTCACCTTCGAGGGCGACAACAACGTGCTGCTGCAGCTGGTGGGCAAGCGCCTGCTGACCGACTACGCCGCCGAGTTCCGCAAGCTGGACACCGGCGCGGTCGCCCGCTACGTCGCCAAGCAGGTCGGCTCCACCGCCTACCACCGCACCGGGCTGCGTTCGGTGGCCCAGGCCTTCGCCGACGTCAGCGATGAACGCAAGAGCGCGAACTTCTTCAAGGACCCGGCCAACCAGCGCGAGCTGCTGGCCGACCGGGTCAACGCCATGGTCGCCGAGGTGGCCGGGAACCTGCGCAGCGCCGGGAAGGACAAGGCCCGCACCGCGGCCAAGTTCAACGAGAACCAGGACCTGCTGATCCAGGCGGCCCGCGCCCACGCCGAGCTGCTGCGCTGGGAGGCCTTCACCCGGGCGCTGGAGAAGACCAAGGACGCGAACACCCGCGAGGTGCTCACCTGGTTGCGCGACGTGTTCGCCCTGACCGTCGTCGAGGATGACCTGGGCTGGTACCTGGCCCACGGCCGCCTGTCGATGCAGCGCGCCCGCACCCTGCCGGAGTACATCAACCGCCTGCTGGCCCGCCTGCGCCCGCACGCCCAGGACCTGGTCGACGCGTTTGGCTACACCCAGGAGCACCTGCGCGCGGAGATCGCCTCCGGCGTGGAGGCCGAACGCCAGGACGAGGCCCGCGACTACTTCCGCAAGCTGCGCGCCAGCAATGACGCGCCGGTCAGCGAGAAGTCACTGAAGAAGGTCAAGGCCTAACTCGACGGGGCGGACCCGTTCCGCCCCACACGCCCAGCCCCGGGCCCCGGCAGCTGTCTGAATGCCGGCGGCCCGGGGCTGGGCTGTACCCCAAAAAGTGTGTCCAGGCCGGCTGCCGCAGGGGTGCCGTTCAGTCCAGGCGCTGGGCCAGGGCGACGATGATGCCTTCCGGGCCGCGCACGTAGGCCATGCGCCACACCCCCTCGTATTCGCCGATCCCGCCGACCAGGCCGTAGCCCGCAGAGCGCAGCTGGTCGACCAGGGCCGGCAGGTCATCGACCACGAACGCCAGGCTGCGCAGCCCGACTTCGGTGGCCATCGCCTCCGGCTGCCCGGGTCCGTGGCCGGGGCGGATAAAGCTGGAGAGCTCGATCTGCTGCTCCGTGCCGGGCACGTTCAGCATCACGATGCGGGTGTGGGCATTGTGCAGTCCGCACACCGTATCCAGGAATTCTCCCTCGAGCCCGTCATGGCGTCCGGCCACTTCCAGGCCGAGTCCGAGGAAGAAATCGGTGGCCGTCTCCAGGTCGGCGACGGTGATTCCCACATGGTCGAGCTTGAGGATGCGTGGCATGGCTGGGCTCCTGACTGTTGGTGGTGCAGGCCCATGCTACGCAGGTTCCCGTGCCTTTGCACTGGCTTCACAGCCACCCGATCCGCGGCCGCGAAAAAGGTGCGGACATAATCACGGCCCGCACATTATCAAGGAAACGTTTCACAGCTAAGCTGGGGTGGTGGACACTCTTGAACGCTATGCACCGAATGAAAACCTGACCCGGGACGAAGCCGCCTGGCGGGCCCAGAACATCATCTGGCACTCCGCCGACGTCGAACTGGATGTCAGCAACGCCACCGATCCCAACCAGGGCAGCTACCGGTCGTTGACCACGCTGCGCTTCACCTCCAAGCACCCGCAGACCTTCATCGACTTCATCCACGACACCGTGGAGGAGATCAACGTCAACGGCACCATGATCGCCGTGGACGAGGCAGTTGTGGACGCGCGGATCTATCTTCAGGACCTGGACATCCAGGCCGTGAACACCGTGGTAATCACCGGACGCGCACTGTACTCGCGCTCCGGTGAGGGCATGCACCGCTTCGTGGATCCGCAGGACGGGCAGACCTACCTGTATACCCAGTTCGAGCCGGCCGACGCCCGCCGCGTCTTCGCCTGCTTTGAGCAGCCTGACTTGAAGACCTCCTACCGCTTCATCGTGCGCGGGCCGGAGGACTGGCACCTGGCCAGCAACCAGCCGGCCGAATCGCAGAACCTACACGAGGACGGCACCAAGACCGTTACCTTCGCCCCCACTCCCCCGATTTCCAGCTACATCACCACCGTGCTGGCCGGGCCATACCACGTGGTGCGTGACGAGCACACCGTGATGCTCTCCTCCGGCGAACCGCTGCGGATCGAACTGGCCGCCAGCTGCCGCGCCTCCCTGGCCGAGGACTTCGACGCCGAAGAGATCCTCAAGGTCACCAAGCAGGGCTTGACCTACTTCCACGAACTATTCGACTACCCCTACCCGTGGGGCAAGTACGACTCGGCGTTCGTGCCCGAATACAACCTGGGAGCCATGGAGAACCCGGGCCTGGTCACCTTCACCGAACGCTACGTCTTCACCTCCCACGCCACCGAGGCCCAGCACGAACAGCGCGCGAACACGATCATGCACGAGATGGCGCACATGTGGTTCGGCGACCTGGTCACCATGAAGTGGTGGGACGATCTGTGGCTGAAGGAATCCTTCGCCGACTACATCGGCACCCTGGCCAATGACCAGGCCACCGACTTCGCCACCGCCTGGACCACCTTCGCCGCCCGTCGCAAGGCCTGGGCGTACGTGGCCGACCAGATGCCCACCACGCACCCGATTGTCGCGGACATCACCGACCTGCAGGCGGCGGACCAGAACTTCGACGGCATCACCTACGCCAAGGGCGCCAGCGTGCTCAAGCAGCTGGCCGCGTTCGTTGGCGATGAGGCGTTCCGTGACGCCGCCCGCGCCTACTTCGTGAAGCACGAGTACGCCAACACCTCCCTGGATGACTTCCTGGCCGCGCTCGAGCAGGCCAGTGGCCGGAACATGGGCGATTGGGCCGACTCCTGGCTGCGCACCAGCGGCGTGCCACACCTCGGGGTCGAGCTGGAGCTGGACGCCCAGAACGTGGTCCGTTCGGCCGCGCTTGTCCAGCGGGGCACCGACCCGGTCTCCGGGGAGCCGATCCTGCGCCCGCACGTGCTCACCGTGGGCAGCTATGAACTGGAAGAGGGCCGTCTGGTGCGCCAGGACAGCCAGCGCGTGGAACTGAACGGTGAACGGGTGGAACTGGGGTTCCTGGTCGGCCGCCCGGCCCCGGCGGTGCTGTTGCCCAATGACGGGGATGAAACCTACGCCATCATCGAATTTGATGAGCGCTCCCAGCAAAACCTGCTCCAGCACCTGGGCGGCCTAAACGCCTCACTGCCGCGCGCCACCTGCTGGGCCTCGCTGTGGGATGCGGTGCGCGGTGCCCGCCTGGCCGCGCAGGACTACGTCGCCGCGCTGCTGCAGCATGCGGCGACCGTCGAGGATGCCGGGGTGTTCGCGGTGCTGATGGACCAGCTGCTCACCTCAGTCAACCGCTACCTGGCCCCGCACCTGCGTGAGGACGCCCGCCAGAAGGCGGCGACCGCACTCACCGGCTGGCTGACCCAGCTGGAGGCGGGCAGCGACAACCAGACCACCACGGCCCGCACCCTGGCCCGGTTGGCCCGCGCCGGGGTGGCTGAGGATGTTGTCGACGCATTCCTGGCCTCCGAGCCGAACCAGTACGGGGTGAAGGTCGATGAGCAGCTGCAGTGGTTGAGCTGGCAGGCGCTGGCTGCGTCCCGGGGCCTGGACGAGTCCGACGAGGTGCGCATGCGCGCCGCACTGGACGCCAACCCGACCTCGGTCGCCCAGAACGCGGTGCGTACCGCGCTGGCGGCCCGCCCGGTTTCCGAAGTCAAGGAGCAGGCCTTCGCCCAAGTGCTCCAAGCCCGTGACCAGGACGGCGAGTTGTCCAACGATGCACTCAGCGCCACGGCCGAGGGCTTTACGATCGGTTCGCGTGAGCTGCTGGCCGGGTTTGAAGAACGCTACTGGCCGCAGATCTCCGAGGTGTTCGATTCCATGAGCATGGAGTTCTCCACCCGGGTGATCCGCGGGCTGTTCCCCCGCTCCCAGGAGTTGAGCGAGGAGCCGGACGACAACCCGGCCCTCAAGGCGGTCACCGAATGGCTGGAGAAGAATACCGAGGCACCACGGGCCCTGCGCCGGATCCTGCTCGAGGAGCGTGCCGAGCTGCAGCGTTCACTGGATGCCCAGAAGCTTTCGCGTCAGACCAAGTAACGCGAACGGCTAGTGCCGGATCCTGTGGCCGTCCCGGGGTGGGGCGGCCGCAGGCCGAAGGCGCACCACGGACCGATGGGATTAGCCAGGTTCCAGCTCATCCCCGGCATGCCAGGGCAAGGTGGCATCCGGCGGTTCCGGGTCGTCGCCCGGTGGGTCGAGGTCGTCGCTCGGTGGGCCGTGTGGTGCCCGGTTCACGGCCCCCGGTGGCGGGTCCCCGGGGATTTGCGAGCTCAGGTCCGGGTCGCTGGGATCATGCCAATACCCCGGGGTGCCCGCCGGGATCTCATGCAACGCCAACACCTCACGCAGCTTCTCATCCACATACACCGCGTCCCGTGAAGGAGCGCTCATCGTGTAGTTGGAGCGACCATTCACGGTGGTCAGGCTGCCCGGATCGGAAAAGTGCACTAACCCGTTCGGGGATTCCCAGCGCACCGACCCATCAGGCAGGAACTGGCTCTGCCACCGCAACGCGTGTTTGAACATCTGATGCCGGGTACACAACAATTTGGTGTTATCCCGGGTGGTCGCCCCGCCCTTGGCCCAGTCCTTGACATGATCGATCTCGCACCGCTCCGCCGGGCGGCGGCAACCAGGGAACTGGCAATGCTCATCACGCAACTGCACCAGCTCCTGCAACGCCGCCGGGGGCCGGTAC
>NZ_JAVGCZ010000043.1:0-21211 GCF_052928425.1 Glutamicibacter sp. BSL13 | reverse complement strand
GGAACGCCCACTCCAGCCCCGCCTCGGTCAGTCCCAGATGCGCGAATGCCGGGCTGCCGTAGGCGAAGGGGTGCGCCGCCGCGCCCAGGTCGACGGTGACATCATCACCCAGGGTGTGGCCCGAGGCGGCGGCACCGCCAACCACGGCGTTGCGCTCGAAAAGCTGCACCTGTACCCCGTGCTCGGCCAGCACCGCCGCGGCGGTCAGGCCATTGGGTCCAGAACCCACCACGTTCGCACGCAACACCATTGCTCGTTCTCCCCTGTTCCTGTTCTTCACCGTCCCTGGCCGGGACGGTCGGCTTCCTGCTCGGCTGTGCGCCTAGCCCTTGTCGATGAAGCGGTCCTTCCAGGAGTCGTTGCTGATATCGCACAGTTGACTGATCTGGTCCTCGGCCCGCCGGGCCAGGTCCGCCAGCAGGTCCGGATCCAGCCGCGGCTCCTCGGGGACCATTAGCTCCAGGGTTCGCCACATGCGCAGCTTGGCGTTCAGCAGGCCGGTCAGCACATCCAGCTGCACCTGGGCCAGCGAGAGCCGTCGCATGCGGGAGGGGTTGAACGGGTTAAAGCGCCCCACGATCCAGGCGAGAGGGGCAAAGAGTTTCAAGGCCTTGTGCTCTTCGAAACCCAGCTGGGCAATGATCCGCTTCAGGTCCTCCTGGTCGGCGTGCACCTGATTCTCCAGGGAGATCAGACGCTGTTCATTGGCTGTGCCCTGCCATGTTTCGACGGCCGCCTTGAAGTGTTCCAGTCCGGAGCGGGAGCCCAAGAGGTGCTCGCTGAGGTACTGATGCAGTTTGTCCTGATCGATGCGCATGTCAGTGGCCATGGCCGGTGGTCCTCCGCGGTCGGTCCGGGGCGCACCGGTGCCGGTGCGTCCTTCTGTGCTCCGCACGCTACCGGGCAGCCCGGACCCGGCCAACCACCGGGAGGATTTCACGGTGTTTTCCCACCTAACCCGCACCGGCTGTTCCCCCTGGGGTGCGGGGACGTTAAAACAGGACTCCCGGCCCACCATTGCTGATGGGCCGGGAATGTCCCGCACCGGTGCGCCAGGCACCGAGCGGTTCACCGGAAAGGCAGGATTGTGGCCTACGAGGAGTATTCCTTCAGCAGGCCAGTGACCGGATTCCACTGGGTGATCACGGTCTTGTCCAGGGCGCCGGTCTTGTTGAACGGATCCTCCTCCAGCACCTTGCGCAGCGCCTCTTCCGACTCGGCGCGCATGATCAGCAGCGCCCCATCGTTGATCGGGCACGGCCCGGAGGCCAGCAGCTGCACCGGACCGTCGGATTCAAGGAATTCGGACAGGTACCCGCGGTGGGTCGGGCGGTGCTCATTGCGCAGTTCTTCGGAATCTTCGGCGTACACGTATTCAACGGCAAAAACTTTCATGGTTTCAGCGTAGCGGCACGGCGCCTAGAAGATCTGGATGGGTTTGAAGATGTCCGCGTATATTAAGAGCCCGCCCATGATCATCATGCCCACCACCACCACGTAGGTCAGCGGCAACAGCTTCAGCGTGTCCACCGGGGCCACGTCCTTCTGCCCCCGCAGCCGGGCGAAGAAGCGCTTGAGCCCTTCGAACAGCGCCCCGGCCACGTGCCCGCCATCCAGGGGCAGCAGCGGGATCAGGTTGAAGGCGAACAACGCCAGGTTCAGCCCGCCAATCAGCGAGATCAGTGAGGCGACCTTGTCCTGCAGCCCCAGCTGCTCCGAGGCGTTGATTTCCCCGGCGATCCGGCCCACCCCGACCACGGACACCGGCCCGTTCGGGTCGCGTTCCTCGGTGCCAAAGGCCGCCTGCGCCACATCCACCAGGCGCTGGGGCAGGTGCAGGATGACGTTGCCGATCTGCGTCAGCTGGTTGCCCACCACTGCCGGCACCGCGCTGAGCGGCTGGGGCAGATTCTGGACACTGGAGCTCATCCCCACGAACCCCACCTGCTCGGTGAGCATCTTGCCGTCATCCCCGCTCACCGGGTAGCCGTTGGGATCCAGCTGCGGACGCTCGGTCCGGTAGGGGGTCAGCGTGGTGCTGTGGCTGGTCCCGTCCCGCTCATACTCCAGGGCGATGCTCTGGCCCGGGTGCTCGCGGATCACCCCGGTCAACTCGTACCATTCATCGTGGGCCACCGGCTGGCCGTTGACCGAGGTGATGGTGTCCCCCGGACGCAGCCCGGCCGCGTAGGCCGGGGCTGACCGGTCGTTGGCACCGCACTGGGCCTCATCGGCGTTCTGCGCGGTGGCCATGCACTGGTACACCTCGGACACCGTGGTGGTGGCGGTGGAGACCCCGAAGCCCATCACCACGATCGCGATCATCACGAAGCCGATCACCAGGTTCACCAGCGGACCACCGAGCATGATGATGATCCGCTTGTGGATCGGCAGCTGGTAGAACATCCGGCCCGCGTCGGTGTCCACCACCTGCTCGTTGGCCTGGGAGCGCGCATCATCGATCAGCTGCCCGAACGCGCGGGTCATCAGCCCGGGCTTCTTGCCCGCCACGGCCTGGGCGCGCGGCGGGTACATGCCCACCATGGACACGTAGCCGCCCAGCGGGATCGCCTTGAGACCATACTCGGTTTCCCCGCGCTTGAAGGAGAACAGGGTCTTGCCAAAGCCGATCATGTACTGCGGAACCCGCAGCCCGAACTTCTTGGCCGGCAGCAGGTGCCCCACCTCGTGCAGGGCGATCGAGGCGGCGATCGCCACCACCATGACCAGCACCCCGCCAATGAACATGAGTGTGTTCATGCCAGCTCCTTGATGAAGTTCCCGGCGAAGGACCGCGCCCAGCGGTCGGTGTCCAGCACCAGCTCGGCGCTGGGTGCCTGCTGCGGCGCCTGGTAGGCCTCCAGCGCCCGTTCGATGGTGTCCACGATGTCGGTGAAGCGGATGCGCCCGTCGTGGAAGGCGTCCACCGCTTCCTCGTTCACCGCGTTGTACACGGCCATGTGCGTCGCCGAGGCCTGCGCGGCCTGCTTGGCCAGGCGCACCGCGGTGAACACCTGCTCATCCAGCGGCTCGAACGTCCAGCTGGCGGCGGTGGAGAAATCACAGGCCTGCGCGGCCCCGGGAACCCGGTGCGGCCAGTTCATGCCCAGCGCGATCGGCAGGCGCATGTCCGGCGGGGAGGCCTGGGCGATCACCGAACCGTCAATGAACTGAACCATTGAGTGCACGATCGACTGGCGGTGCACAACCGGTTCGATCCGATCCAGCGGTACGTCAAAGAGCAGGTGCGCCTCGATGACCTCCAGCGCCTTGTTGACCATGGTCGCCGAGTTCGTGGTGACCACCCGGCCCATGTCCCAGGTCGGGTGCGCCAGCGCCTGCTCGGGGCTGACCTCGCGCAGCTGTTCACGGCTGTAGCCGACGAACGGTCCGCCGGAGGCGGTGACGATCAGCTTGGCCACCTCATCGGGGGTGCCCGAACGCAGGGCCTGGGCCAGGGCGGAGTGTTCGGAGTCCACCGGGGCGATCTGCCCTGGGGCGGCGGCGGCCTTGACGACCTGCCCGCCAATGATCAGGGATTCCTTGTTGGCCAGCGCCAGCAGGTGACCGGCCTGAAGTGCGGCCAGGGTGGGCTTCAGCCCGATGGCCCCGGTAATCCCGTTGAGCACCACATCGGCACGCTCATACCCGGCCACGGTGGTGGCCGCCTGCTCACCGGCGACCAGCTGCGGGTGGTAGCCGCTGACCCCGGCGGCCTCGGCGGCCTGGGCGATCGCCGAGGCCAGGGCGTCCACGTCGGGCAGCGCGCACCCGACCAGTTCGGCGCGGAAGGCCACCGCCTGCTGGGCCAGGAGGGTGAGGTTGCGTCCTCCGGCGAGCGCGGCGACGCTAAAGCGTTCAGGGGCCTTGGCGATGACGTCCAGGCCCTGGGTGCCGATGGAGCCGGTGGATCCAAGCAGCGTGACGCGGCGCGGGTGCCCGGCGGGGGTAAAAACAGATTTGGTGCTCACCCAACAATTATGGACGTGAACGCTGTGAGCGCCCAAAGAGCTGGCCGGGGTGTGATTCTGAACCGGTTGGCTCGCCTGGGGCGCGGGCGCCGCACTACTCTGGGCTCAGGTCCCCCGCCCCGCTGGCGCGCACCGGCATGGTGCTGGCGGACGGCCGCGGATCCCAGCAACGTCAGCAGGAGGGCAGCAGCTCATGGAGAACCAGGCGAACAACGGCAACCAGGCGGACGAGGCAGTGGCGGTGAAGAACGCCAGCACCCCGCAGCAGATTCCCGAGCTCTTCGCCGAGGGCTGGAACAAGAAGGACGCCCAGGCCCTGGGCGCCGTCTTTGCCACGGACGCGGACTTCGTGAACGTCGTGGGCCTGTGGTGGAACGACCGCGAAACCATCATGGACCGGCACGCCTACGGGTTTGAACGGATCTTCGCCGACAGCTTCATGGCGCTGATCGAGGTGCGCGTGCGCCCCCTGGGCCAGGACCATGCGGTGGTCCACGCCCTGTGGGAGGTGACCGGGCAGAACACCGAGCACGGCCAGAAGGCCGGGGCCCGCACCGGGATCTTCAGCTTCGTGGCCGAACGCGAGGGTCAGATCTGGCGGGCCGTCAGCGCCCAGAACACCGACCGCGCCCCCGGGATGCAAACCCACGTGGCCGAAGGCGGCACCCTGCGCACCGCGTCCTATAAGAACCTCTCCCCCAAGAGCGGGAGCTAGCCTGGGCCGCCGGCCCCGAACCACCCTGGGGTTCGGGGCCGGCGCAGCGCCGTGGTTTGCCCCGCGTGCAGCCGCGGGCTACTGCCCCGACCCGGCCGTGCTGTGCCCTTGCCGGGTGAACATCAGGCAGGTGCGCCGGGCGGTGGCCACCACCACGCCGTCCTGGTTCTTGCCCGTGTGTTCGAACGTGGCAATGCCCATCCCCGGTTTCGACTTGCTCTCCCGCAGGCTGATGACCTTCGACTCCGTGTACAGCGTGTCCCCCGGGTAGAGCGGGTGCGGGAAGTTGATTTCGGACAGTCCCAGCTGCCCCACGATGGTGCCCTGGGTCAGCTGCGGCACCGACTGGCCCACCATGGTGGCCAGGGTGAACATCGAATTCATGACCCGCCCGCCCAGGGGCTGGGCGCTGGCGAACACCTCATCCAGGTGCAGCGCCTGGGTGTTCATGGTCATGGTCGTGAACAGGACGTTGTCGGTCTCGGTCATGGTCCGTCCCGGGGAATGCACATAGAGCGCATCCTCCTGAAGCTCATCAAAATACAGGCCGCGCTGCTCAATCCGCTTCATCTGTGCCCCTGCCCTACAGTCCCAGGCTGCGGGCAATCAGCATCAGCTGCACCTCGGTGGTGCCCTCGCCGATTTCCAGGATCTTTGAATCCCGGTAGTGCCGGGCCACCAGCGACTCGTTGATGAAGCCGTAGCCGCCGAAGACCTGGGTGGCATCACGCGCATTGTCCATGGCCGCCTCGGAGGCGATCAGCTTCGCATGCGCCGCCTCGATCTTGAAGTCCTGTCCGGCCAGCATCTTCGCCGCCGCCGCATAATAGGCCAGGCGGGCCGAATGCACCCGGGAGGCCATGCGCGCGATGGTGAAGGAGATCGCCTGGTTCTTGCCGATCGCCGTGCCGAAGGTGGTGCGGGTCTTGGCATACTCGACGGCCTCGTCCAGGCAGCCCTGGGCGGCGCCGGTGGCCAGGGCCGCGATCGCGATGCGACCCTCATCCAGGATCTCCAGGAAATAGGCGTAGCCGCGTCCGCGCTCGCCGAGCAGGTTCTCCTCGGGAACCACCGCGTCGTTGAAGCTCAGCGGGTGGGTGTCGCTCGCCCGCCAGCCGACCTTGTCGTAGGCCGGCTCCACGGTGAAGCCGGGGGTGCCGCTGGGCACGATCAGCGCGGAGATTTCCTTGGCGCCGGTTTTCGCGTCCTGGCCGGTGACCGCAGTGATGCTCACGTGCGAGGTGATGTCGGTGCCGGAGTTGGTAATGAACTCCTTGGCCCCATTGATCTTCCACTGCCCGTCCTGCAGCACGGCCTTGGTCTTGGAGGCCGAGGCGTCGGATCCGGCGCCCGGCTCGGTCAGCCCAAAGCCGCCCAGCTTCGTGCCGGCGGCCAGTTCCGGCAGCCAGCGCTGCTTCTGCTCCTCGGAGCCAAAACGGTAGATCGGCATGGCGCCCAGGGACACCCCGGCTTCCAGCGTGATGGCCACCGACTGGTCCACCCGCCCCAATTCCTCCAGCGCCAGGGCCAGGGCGAAGTAGTCCCCTCCCATGCCGCCGTAGTCCTCACTGATGGGCAGCCCGAATAGTCCCAGCTCCCCCATTTGCGCCACAACCTCATACGGGAAGGTGTGGGTGGCATCATGGTGGGCGCTGACCGGGGCAACAACCTCACGGGCAAATTCGCGGACTACCTGCACCAGGTCCTGGTAGCTCTCATCCAGTTCGTGTTCCAACATGCGAGTCTTCCTCCACAGCTTGGTCGCGCCGCACCCGGGTGCCGGTGGGTCCCGGGGACGGCGAGGGACTTGGCGGTGCCGGTGCGTAATGCGTTGAGTCGCCCCGGCACAGCACGTAAGGTTAATAATGATTAACTAATTCGAGACTAGTGGCGTAGTTCACACTTGTCTAGCGTTAGCCGAACCACGAGTGCAAGGGGGCGTTCACATGGCCAGGAGCTACCCGCATCTGAGCGAGCCGACCGAGCGTGAGCGGGCCAAGGCCGAGCGGCGCGAGTCCCTGTTGCGCGAGGCCACCCGGCTCTTTGCCCTGCACGGCTACGCGGGGGTGTCACTGGAGGATCTGGGGGCGGCCTGCGGGATTTCCGGGCCAGCGGTGTACCGGCATTTCTCCGGCAAGCAGGCCGTGCTGATCGCGCTGATGGTGGACATGTCCAAGGACATCCTCGACGGCGGGCAGAAGGCGGTGGGTTCCGGCGGTGAGCCGCTGGAGGTGCTGGGCCGACTGGTGGACTTCCACACCGACTTCTCGCTCTCGCGCCCGGACATCATCCAGGTGCAGGACCGCGACCTGAAGTCGCTGCCCAAGAATGAGCTGCAGCTGGTTCGCAAGCTGCAGAACTCCTACATCGGGTTGTGGACGGACCAGCTGGGCAAGCTGCACCCGAACGCGACCTCGCAAATCAATCGCTTCCGGGCCCATGCGGTCTTCGGGCTGCTGAACTCGACGTCACATTCGGTTCACAACCCGCGCACCAAGAAGTCCGGTTTGAAGGCGCTGCTGTCCCAGATGGCTCTCGCCGCCCTCACTTCCCCGGTAGGCTAGTGCCGACCACCCATTTTGATGCCGTATCGACCGATGCGGTCCCCGTTTCAAGACGAAAGGCTGTTCTCGTGCATCTACGTGAAGTGCGCCCTTCCGACCTCGACGACTTCTTCGCCCACCAGCAGGAGCCGGAGGCCAACCTGATGGCTGCCTATCAGGCGCGCAACCCCTCGGACCGCTCGGTGTTCAACCACCACTGGTCCTCCATCCTCAATGACCCCAAGGTCATTGTGCGCACCATCGAGCACGAGGGCGAGGTGGCCGGGTCCATCCTGGTCTTCGAGCATGAGAAGACCCCGGAGATCAACTTCTGGACCTCCAGCAAGTTCTGGGGCAAGGGCATCACCACCAGCGCCGTGGATGCCTTCCTCGCCGAATACACCAAGCGTCCGCTGCTCGCCCACGTGGTGCAGGACAACCTGGGATCGATCAAGGTCCTGGAACGCCGGGGCTTCAAGCTGGTGGGCACCGAGGATGTCTTTTCCAACTCCCGCGCCGAAGTGGTCACCGAAAACGTCATGCAGCTGGACTAGCTGCCCGCCGCGCGCCAACGACGCCGCGCCGGCCACCACCGGGTGAAACAGGACGTGCCGCCATCGCGGCTCCTGTTTCACCCGGTGCTGTTTAACCCCCGGTGCTGTTTAATCCCGGAACGGCCATTGCACGCCTGAGGCCCCCGCGACCCTCGCCGTCGCGGGGGCCTTTACCGTCGTGGGCATAAAAAGAGCCTGCGGCACCCGTCCCCCCAGGACCGGGCACCGCAGGCAGTTCGGTTCACCGCTGCGCGGCTATGACTTGTTCAGGATCCGCCACGCTGCACGGCGTTCGGCCTGCTGGTGCGGGTCGGGCACCGGGGCCGCGGCCAACAGGCGGCGAGTGTAGTCATGCTGCGGGGCGTGCAGCACATCGGTGACCCGGCCCTGCTCCACCGCCTTGCCGTTTTGCATGACCACCACCGAATCGGCCAGCATGTCCACCACCGCCAGGTCGTGGCTGACGAACAGGCAGGCGAAGTTGAAGTCGCGCTGCAGATCCTGCAGCATCTCCAGCACCACGGCCTGTACCGAGACGTCCAGCGCACTGGTCGGCTCGTCCGCGATCAGCAGCTGCGGGCTGAGCGTCAGCGCCCGGGCGATGCAGATGCGCTGGCGCTGTCCGCCGGAGAGCTCGTGCGGGTAGCGGTTGATCACGTTGCGCGGCAGCTTCACCGCGTCCAGCAGCTCTTGGGCGCGCTTGATCCGCGAGGCCTTGTTCCCCACCTTGTGCACCACCATCGGCTCGGTGATGCATTCACCGATCGGGAAGCGCGGGTTCAGGGAGGCGGCCGGGTCCTGGAAGATCACCCCGATGGACTTGCGCACCTCCCGGGCCTGGCGCGGGGAGAGCTTGGGCAGGTTGTTGCCCTGCACCAGCAGGCTGCCCTCGGCGACCGGCAGCAGGCCGAGCACCGCCTTGGCCACCGTGGATTTGCCCGAACCGGACTCCCCCACGATGCCCAGCACCTCACCCTTGGCGATGTCGAAGGAAACCCCCTCCACCGCCCGGTACTTGGTGCCGCGCATGTCGTACTCCAGGACCAGGTCCTTGGCCTCCAGCACCAGTTCCCGCCCGGGTTGGGCGCCCTGGCTGGCATGGGTTTCCGCCGCGTGCGAGCCGGTACCGTTCAGCGAGAATTCGCGCAGCTTGGGCACGGCGGCCAGCAGCCGTTGCGTGTATTCGTGGCGGGGGCTGAGCAGCACCTGGTCCACGGTCCCGGTTTCCACCAGGTTTCCCTGGAACATCACCGCGACCCGGTCTGCCATGTCCGCGACCACGCCCATGTTGTGGGTGATCAGCAGGATGCCGGTGTTCAGCCGGTCCTTCAGTTCGCGCAGCAAGTCCAGGATTTCGGCCTGCACGGTCACATCCAGCGCCGTGGTCGGCTCGTCGGCGATGATCACCTTCGGGTCGCAGGAAATCGCCATGGCTATGACGATGCGCTGGCGCTGGCCGCCGGAGAACTGGTGCGGGTACTGGCGGATACGGCGTTCGGGGTCCGGGATCCCCACCATGCTCAGCAGTTCCACCGCCCGGGCGGTCGCCTCCTTGCCGTAGGCGATTCCGTGCAGCTCCAGCGCCTCGGTCAGCTGGCGCTCAACGGTGAGCACCGGGTTCAGGGCCGTCATCGGCTCCTGGAAGACCATGGCGATGTCGGTGGCGCGCATCTTGCGGATCCGTCCCTGGTCCAGTCCCACCACGTTGACGTTGCCCACCCGGGCCGCTCCGCTCACGTTCGCGTTGCCCGGCAGCAGCCCCATGGCCGCGGTGGAGGTGACCGACTTGCCCGAACCGGACTCGCCGACCAGCGCCACCACTTCCCCGGGACGCACCTCAAGGCTCAGCCCCTTCACCGCATGCACGTCACGGCTCTCGGTTTCGAAGGTGACCTTCAGGTCCTTGAAGCTCAGTGCGTAGTTTTCGCTCATCTCGGTGCTCATGCCTGCTCCTTCCGGATCTTCAGCGACAGTCGGCGGCGGCGTGCCCTAAAGGTCTGGCGCGGGTCGAACGCGTCGCGCAGCCCGTCACCGAGGAAGTTCACGCTCAATGCGATGGCCACGATGATCATGCCCGGCCACCAGAACAGCCACGGGCGGGAGGTGAACGCGTTCTGGTATTGGCTGATCAACAGGCCCAGCGAGGACTCGGGCGCCTTGACCCCGAAGCCCAGGAAGGACAACGAGGACTCAAGCAGGATCGCCCCTGCAATCGCGAAGGTCGCGTTGACCACGATCACCCCGATGGTGTTGGGCAGCAGGTGCTTGAAGACCACCCGGCCGGTCTTGGAGCCCATGGCCTGGGCGGCGGCGACGTACTCGCGTTCCCGCAGGGAGAGCACCTCGCCGCGCACCAGGCGGGCCAGGCCCGTCCAGGTCACCAGGCCCAGCACCAGGGCCAGGGTGATGATCGAACCGGAGGAGGCCCCGGCCATTTGGCCGAGCACGGCGGCCAGCACCAGCAGCGGAATCACGATGAACAGATCGGTCAGGCGCATCAGCACCTCATCGACCCACCCGCGGAAGTAGCCGGCGATCGCGCCGACGATCGAGCCGATGAAGGTGGAGACCAGGCCCACCACCACGCCGATGATGATGGACTTCTGGGTCCCGTTCATCACCAGCGCGAAGTAGTCCTTGCCAATTGAATCCTGTCCGAACGGGTGCTCCCCGATCTGGAAGCCGGAGCCACCCAGCCAGGTGGGCAGCAGGCTCATCGTCGGCTTGCCGCCGTTGACGACTTCTCCGGCATTCAGGTAGGACTGGCCCCACCAACCGGGAATCGGTCCGTAGCCGATGGAGGTGAACGCCACGACGGTAATGAGGATCAGCACCGCCGAGGAGATCATGGCCGGACGGTGGCGCATGAAGCGTTCCAGGACAATGCGTCCCTGGCTCTTGGACTGCTCGTCGTTGCGGGAGAGCTTGGCGTCCTCCACCTCGGCGATCGAGGTGAGGTTTTGCTCCAGCGGATCCTCAATCGGCTCGCTGCCATGCAGCTGCTCGCCGGTGGTCACGTCATCCGGCATCGGTTCGCGCGGCAGGGAGCCCTGACGCTCGGTGTCATTGGTGTTGCTCATGGTGTGTCCTTCGGTGTCCCACCCTGAATTTCTATGCTTTGCCATCTGATCCGTCCTATACGCGAATGCGCGGGTCAAGCAGCGCGTAGACGATGTCGGCCAGCAGGTTGAACAGGATCGCGGCGGTGCCGGTGACCAGGAAGAAGGCCATCACCGGGTTCGGGTCCACGGCGCGCAGCCCGGTGGTGAACATTTCGCCCATGCCCTTCCAGCCGAACACGGTTTCGGTGATCACCGCGCCGCCGATCAGTCCGGCGAAGTCGAAGGCCGCGATGGTGGCGATCGGGATCAGCGCGTTGCGGAAGGCGTGACGGAAGATCACGGTGCGTTCGGCCAGGCCCTTGGAGCGCGCGGTGCGGATGTAATCCTGCTGCTGCACCTCAAGCATGGAGGAGCGGGTGTAGCGCGAGTAGCTGGCCAGGGAAATGATCGCCAGCAGGATGGTGGGCAGCAGCAGCTGGGTGCCGTTGTCCAGGAAGTGGTCCCAGAACCCGCCCTCCAGGTTCGGGGTGGAGGAGCCGATCGTGGAAATGGGGCGGGACTTGATCTTCATGAATCCCGGCCAGGCGCGGAACAGGTGATCGATCACGGTCAGTGCGGCACCGGTGAAGCCCACCAGCATGCTGACGCTCATCGCCGCCTTGCGCAGCCGCCCGCCCATCATCCGGCCAATGACGGCCGGCAGGGCCAGGGCCAGGATCAGGCCCAGCAGCAGGACCCAGACGTTGGGTTCCAGCAGCAGGTTGAAGCTGGCGTAGTAGATCACCAGCACCAGGGCAGTGGTGATCAGTGCCGGGTACAGGACGCGGCGTTCCTTCAGGCCCACGCTCATGGCGGTGGCGCTGAGCGCCACCAGCCCGGTGAGCACCACGATGACCGCCGGCCCCATCTGCGGGTAGCGGTAGAAGTTCAGCCACAGGGAGTACTGCAGCATCAGCGGCACGAACACGGCGGTGATGACCAGGGTCAGTCCCCGGCGCTTGAGCGAGCCGCCCAGCAGCATTTGCAGGATCACACCGGCGATGATGCCGATCAGTATGGAGGTGCCCAGCGTGATGTGGGGCGCGGCGATCCAATTGTTGAATTCGATGGCCATGTAGTTCTTCAGCAGCACCGCGGCCCAGAAGACCGGCAGGGAGAAGAAGAGGAAGGTCAGGAAGGTGACCAGGTAGTCCAGGCCCGAGTACTGGCGGACCGCGGTCAGCACACCGATGGCGATGCCGACGATGGCCGCGATGATGGTGGCCAGCACCACCAGTCGCAGGGTCGAGGAGGCGGCGTTGGACAGCAGTCCGGAGACCTCGATGCCGTTGATGTTCCGGCCCAGGTCACATTGCCCGATCAGGCAGCGGGAGGCACCGGCAAGCCAGCCCAGGTACCGGCCATACCAGGGTTGGTCCAGCTCCATGTACTCGATGCGCTGCTGCATGAGGAATTCTCGGTTGTCGGCGTTGGACTCCCGAAGATCCCCCAGGGGGTCACCGGAATTGATGACCAGGATGTACAGCAGCAGTGAGGCGCCCAGCAGCACGCCCAGGGCGGAGGCCAGTCGCTTGAGGATGTATTTCAGCACGGTGTGTTTACCTACTCTCTACGGCACCGTGAACGCTGTGGGCAGCCGGTGGGCTGGCCGCGGGCATGCTGTGGGGCCCGACCGATGGGTCGGGCCCCACAGGCGTTCAGCGGTTGGAGTCAGCTAGCGGTCCGGGGACTGCTACTCTGCTCGCACCCACTGTTCGGCGTTCCAAACAATGCCGCTCTGGGTGGCGGTGAAGCGGACGTTGTCGATGTCGGAGCTGGCGGCGTTCAGACCCGGGTGGGCGAACAGCGGGATACCGTACAGCTCATCCCACAGCAGCTTTTCGATCTTCTTGGTCTGCTCCAGGTGCACGGCCGGGTCCAGCGATCCGGCCAGGGTCTCCCAAGCCTGGTCAACTTCCTTGTTGGAGAACTTGCCGTAGTTCTGCGGCTTGCCGGTGGAGTAGATGTTCTGGCCCGAGGAGATCTGGCCGGAACCGGCCCAGGCGAACAGTGCTACCTCGTAGTCACCACGCTCCTGGGTACCGCCCGGGGCGAAGAACTGCGGATCACCGGCGTCCTCGACCTTGAAGCCCGCCTTGTCACAGGAGGACTTGATCGCAGCCACCTCGTTGGTGCGGCGTTCGTTCGGCGAGGAGTAGCCGATGCGCACCTTGGTGCCCACCGCGTCGTTGTCCTCCAGGATCTTCTTGGCCCCGTCAACGTCCACCTCGTCGTAGCGGCCGTCATAGGCTGCGTCGACCACTTCCTGGTAGTTCTCCTGGAAGGGGAAGACCTCGCGCAGGTTCATCACCTTGGCGTCCGGGTTCAGCGGCTTGATCAGGTTGTCCACGATTTCCTGGCGCGGAACGCACATGGCGAAGGCCTTGCGCAGTTCCGGATCGGTCATCGCGTTGCCATCACGGAAGTTGAAGTCCAGGTGCTCCCAGGTCAAGGTGTCACCCGTCAACACGGTTACCGAATCCCCCAAGGCTTCCAGCTGGGTCAGGGTGTCCACGGTGGGCTGCGGAGCAATGACGTTCAGGTCCTGGTTCTCCAGCGACTGCACCATGGTGTTGTCGGCGGAGAAGCGGAAGGTGATGTTCTTGGTCGCTGCCGGGGTGCCGTAGTAGTTCTCGTTGGCCACCAGGGTCACCGACTCACCGGCCTGCCAGCTGTCCAGCTTGTAGGGGCCGGAGGACGGGATCAGCGCCTCGTCGGGCAGCTTGCCCGGGTCGGTGTTCCATCCGGTGTTCCAGAACTCGGCGGCCTTCTTCAGCGCCTTGCCGTCGCCGTTGCGCACGGCCTCCACCATTTCCTCGGTGGACATGCCGCCCTGCTTGGCGACCACGTGGGCCGGGCTGACCATCCAGGTCTGGATTTCCCAGTCCGGATCCGGGGCCTTGAAGGTCACGGTGAACTTCTTGCTGTCCGGTTCGCCTTCAGGGCCCTTGGGGACGGTGTCACCCAGGTCCTGGGAAACCGAGTCGAACAGGGCCTTGTCCCCGTCCTTCAGGTTCGGGTTCTGGATGGCCCAGGCCAGCACCGCGTCCGCGGTGGTGATCGGGGTGCCATCGGACCACTTGGCGTCATCGGAGATGGTGTACTCGATGGTCAGCGGGTCGTCGCTGACCTTCTCGTAGGATCCCAGGTCCTCGTTGGCGTAGATCTTTCCATCGGTGCCGAAGTAGGAGAAGCCCGAGACCAGGCGGTCGGTGATGGCCGAGTTGTAGGTCGAGTAGGTCTGCGGAGTGAAGCCGTTGTAGCTAATGAACTCCGGTGCACCCACGCTGACGGTGATGGTGTCGTCCTTGGTGGTGATGTCACCCAGGTCGGCCAGGCCGGTGGTGCTGGCGTCGCCGCCGCCTCCGCCGTTCTGGGTCGCCGACCCGCTTTCCTGCGGTGCATCGGATCCACCCGGTGCACAGGCCGACATGGTAAAGGCCAAAGCAGCGCCCAGCGCTACGGCCTTCGAAACGCGTTGAAAGCGCATTTCGCCTCCTTGAGATGATCGAGCAAACGGTGAAGAACCCTCGGTTCCATGTGGAATACATCACACGATGGATTCCGTTGAGCAATAGACTAGCGGGTTTTTGGGTCCTTGGATATAAAAAGAGCGCTTCAGATTCGGCGTGAGCCAGCTCTCGTAACGAGGTGTTATGCGCCATAGTTACCCACCCGTATCGTGACGCGGCTCTCATATCCGCGAGAACTCAAGGAACTCTTTCACATTGGGAAAATTCAATGGGAACGCGTTAGGATGCACCCAACCTCAAGGAATTGCTTTATAACATTTTTGCAACATCTGCTTCAGGAGGTAAGAATCCGAAGCATTTCCTGAATTTGCGTCTTGAACGACGAAAACAGGCGCCACCGATCCCAGATGGGATCGGTGGCGCCTGTTCGTGACGGAACCCGCGCACCGCGGGCCCGCGGCCCTGGCTGCGGCTAGATCAGGGTCGCCCCCGGGATCGCGCCGAGCAGGTTGCGGGTGTACTCGGTCTTGGCATCGTTGAAGATGTCATCGGCCGTGCCCTGTTCAACGATCTGCCCGCGCTCCATGACGCAGACGTGGTCGGCGATCTGGCGCACCACCGCCAGGTCGTGGGTAATGAACAGGTAGGTCAGCCCCAGCTCGCGCTGCAGCTCATCGAGCAGCTCCAGCACCTGGGCCTGGACCAGCACGTCCAGGGCCGAGACGGCCTCGTCGCACACGATCATCTCCGGCTGCAGGGCCAGGGCACGGGCGATGGCGATGCGCTGGCGCTGGCCACCGGAGAGCTCATTCGGGAAGCGGTGCATGGTCGAGGCCGGCATCGAGACCTGGTCCAGCAGTTCCTTCACCCGCTTCTGCCGGCTGGCCGAGTTGCCGATCCCGTGGATGCGCAACGGTTCCTCGATGGTGCGGTAGATCGAGAACATCGGGTCCAGGGACCCGTAGGGGTCCTGGAAGATGGGCTGGACCCGGCGACGGAACTTGAACAGTTCCTTCTCGCTGAGCTTGCCCATCTTCTCACCGTCGAATTCGATCTCCCCGCTGGTCGGCTCCAGCAGGTTCAGCACCATCTGGGCGATGGTGGACTTGCCCGACCCGGATTCGCCCACCACTGCGGTGGTGGTGCCGCGTGGGATCGAGAAGGAGACCTTGTCCACCGCGGTGAACTTGTCCTTGCGCCCAAAACCGCGGCGGATATCGAAGACCTTGGTCAGGTCCGTGATCTTCAGCAGCTCATCCTTCGCCTTGGCTCCCGCCCCCTCGGAAGGGTCCACCCGCTGGCTGGCCAGGCATGGGGCCTTGGCGATCAGGCGCTTGGTGTACGGGTGCTGCGGATTGCGCAGCAGCTCCAGGGCCGGGCCGGATTCAACCACCCGCCCCTTGTACATCACCACAACCTTCTCGGCGCGTTCGGCGGCCAGGCCCAGGTCGTGGGTGATCAGCAGCACCGCGGTGCCCAGTTCGCTGGTCATGGTGTCCAGGTGATCCAGGATCTGCTGCTGCACGGTCACATCCAGCGCGCTGGTCGGTTCATCGGCGATCAGCAGCCGCGGACGGCAGGCCAGGCCAATGGCGATCAGCGCACGCTGGCGCATGCCGCCGGAGAACTCGTGCGGGTACTGCCCGGCACGGGTTTCCGGGTCCGGCAGCCCGGCGTCGGCCAGCACCTGGGAGACCCGTTCCTTCGGGTTCTTCCCGGCCAGGCCGTTGGCCTTGAGCGTCTCGCGCACCTGGAAGCCGATCTTCCACACCGGGTTCAGGTTGCTCATCGGGTCCTGCGGGACCATGCCAATCTGGTTGCCGCGCAGCTGCACGAAGCGCTTCTCGCTGGCCTGGGCAATGTCCTCCCCATCGAAGAGGATCTGCCCCGAGGAGACCTTGCCGTTGCCCGGCAGCAGGCCGATGGCCGACAGCGCGGTGGTGGACTTGCCCGAACCGGACTCGCCCACGATTGCCACGGTCTCCCCCGGCATGACGATCAGGTTGGCATCGCGTACCGCGTGCACCGGCCCGTCCGGGGTGGAGAAGGTGATGGCCAGGTCCTTGATTTCCAGCAGCGGCTGCGGAGTTTGGGTCTCAGCCATGACTAGGCCCCCTTCCGGGACTTGGGATCCAGCGCATCACGCACGGCATCGCCGAGCATGATGAAGCTGAGCACGGTGGCGGAGAGGAACAGTGCGGGCCAGAACAGCACCCACGGGTTGTTGCGCAGCTGGGTCTGGGCTGCGGCGATATCGTTACCCCAGCTCATCACGTCCGGCGGCAGGCCGATGCCCAGGAAGGACAGCGTCGCCTCGGCCACGATGTAGATGCCCAGGTTCACGGTCGCGATCACGATGATCGGGGCCAGCGAGTTCGGGATCACGTGCTTGACCAGGGCACTGAACTTGGACAGGCCCAGGGCCCGAGAGGCCTTCACGTAGTCGGCCGCGCGCGATTCGATGACCGCACCGCGGGCGATGCGGGCCACCTGCGGCCAGCCGAAGATCGTCAAGGTCACGATCACCGTCCACACGCTCTTGTTCTCGCGGAACGCCGGCAGCTGCATCACGATGATGGCGCCCAGGATCAGCGGCAGGGCGAAGAAAATGTCACCGATGCGGGCCAGCACCGCATCCAGCCAACCACCGTAGTAGCCGGCCAGCGCGCCAATGGAACCACCAATGATCACCACGAAGATCGTGGTCATCACGCCCACCAGCAGGGAGGCCCGGGTGCCGTAGATGACGCGGGAGTAGATGTCGCAGCCCTGGAAGTTAAAGCCCATGGGGTGGCCTTCGGTGGCCGGGGAGTTGGAGTTCATCAGATCGCACTGCAGCGGGTCGTTGCCGGTGAGCACCCCGGGCAGCGCGGCGACGAACAGCACCGCCAAAATCATGATGACCGAGATGATGAACAGCGGCTGCTTGCGCAGCGAACGCCAGGCCTCAGCCCACATGGACAGCGGCTTGCTGGTTTCCTCCACCGCGTCCACTGCCTTCAGCGGCGTTTCGTCCAGCGGGGCGACGTAGTGCGGGATGTGGTACTTGGAGACCTTCCCGGCCCGGCGGTTGGGTTCCATGCCGCCGGAGGCATTAGTTGGTGTGATGTTCTCAGGCATAACGGATCCTCGGGTCAAGCAGGGCGTAGAGCAGGTCAACGATCAGGTTGGCGAGCACGAACACGATCACCAGCACCCCGACCACGGCCACCACGGTGGGCGTTTCGCCCTTCTGGATCGCCTGGTAGAGCAGGTGGCCCACCCCGGGCACGTTGAAGATGCCCTCGGTGACGATTGCGCCGCCCATCAGGGCACCGAGGTCGGCGCCCAGGTAGGTGACCACTGGGATCAGCGAGTTGCGCAGAATGTGCACGGTGATCACGCGGTTGCGGCTCAGCCCCTTGGCGGTGGCGGTGCGCACGTAGTCGGCCTGCTTGTTCTCAATGATCGAGGTACGGGTCAGGCGCAGCACGTAGGCGAAGGACACCAGGCCCAGCACCACGGCCGGCAGGATCAGCTCATCCCAGCGCGCGCCCCCGGAAACGGTTGGCTTGGCCCACTGCAATTGCACGCCCACCACGTACTGCAGCACGAAGCCCAGCACGAAGGTCGGCACGGCGATCACGATCAGCGAGGCGATCAGCACGGTGGAGTCGAAGATCTTGCCCTTGCGCATCCCGGCGATGACGCCGAAGATGATGCCAAAGACCGATTCGATGGCCAGGGCCATCACGGCCAGGCGCGCGGTGACCGGGAAGGCCCGGGCCAGCACGTCGCGCACTTCCTGGCCGGAGAAGGTGGTGCCCAAGTCGAAGGTCACCAGGCTCTTGAGGTACAGGGCATACTGCAGCCAGAACGGCTTGTCCAGGTTGTACTGGGCGCGCAGGGCGGACTCTACCGCCGGGGACATCGGCTTACCGCCGGACAGCGCCTGGATGGGGTCACCAGGGGTCGCGAAGACCAGGAAGTAGACCAGCAGGGTGGCACCGAGGAACACCGGTATCAGCTGCAGGAACCTTCGTAGCGTAAATGTAATCATGGCTGGGTCTCACTCCATGATGCGGTAGGGCACTGGGCCATTGTCTTTCCTCATTTCCGTCGGATATTGCCGGACGCGCAAGCTTGGTGAAGTGACACGTCAAAGGGAGACCCACACGCAGGAGGGTCTCCCTTCGCCGTGCACAAGCACCCGAACCGCTTCCACGGCTCAGGCCACTCGCAAATTACTTGCCGGTGATCTCGTAGTAGAGCGGCACGCCGTTCCACCCGAATTCGACGTTGGAGACGTTGTCGCTCCAGCCGCCCTGGACTGCCTGGTACCACAGCGGGATGGCCGGCAGGTCCTTGAACAGGATCTCCTGGGCTTCGTTGAAGATCTTCGCGCCGTCCTCGGGGGTCTTGGCAGCCAACCCCTCCGAGAGCTTCTGGTCGAATTCCTTCGAGGAGTAGTCGCCGTCGTTCGAGCCGGCGCCGGTGCCGTACAGGGCTCCGAGGAAGTTGTACAGCGACGGGTAGTCGGCCTGCCAGCCGGTGCGGAAGCCGCCCTTCATGTCCTTGGCGGTGACCTTGTCACGCAGGGCCTTGAAGGAGGTGAACGGCTCCGGAGTGGCGTCGATGCCCAGGTTGTTCTTGATCTGGTTCACCACGGCCTCAACGTATTCCTTGTTGCCGGCACCGTCGACGTTGTAGCCGATGGACAGCGAAGCGCTAGACCATTCATTGATCTTGTTCGCTTCCTCCCACAGCTTCTTGGCTTCGTCCACGTTGAACTCCAGCACCTCGCTGCCCGGAATCGAGTCCGAGTAGCCTTCCAGGACCGGGGCGGTGAATTCCTTGGCGATGACCTTGTTGCCGAAGTAGATCTTGTCGATGATCTGCTGGCGGTCGATCGCGCGGGAAATCGCCTGGCGGCGCAGGTTGCCTTCCTCGTCCTGGCCAAAGTGGTCGATGTAGTTCGGGATGGTGATGGTCGCGTTGCCGGCGTACGGCGAGTTGACCGAACGGTCCCCGAGGTCATCCTGGAACTGCGCCAATGCGCTTGGCGGCACCTGGTCCAGCACGTCGAGGTTGTTCGACAGCAGGTCCTGGTAGGCCGACTCGGTGGACTGGTAGACCTTGAAGTCGATGCCGGCGTTCTGCGTCTTGCGCGGACCGTCGTAGCTCTCGTTCGGCTCCAGCTTCAGGTTGACGTCGTGGTTCCACTCGGTCAACTTGTACGGGCCGTTGCCCACCGGCTTCTCGCCGAAGGCCTTCGGGTCGTCATACGCGGCCTCCGGCAGCGGGTAGAAGGCCGTGTATCCCAGGCGCAGCGGGAAGTCGGACTCCGGCTGGCTCAGTTCCACGGTGAAGGTGTGGTCGTCCACAACCTTCAGCCCCTCCATCTCGTCGGTCTTCGCGTCCTTCTTGATGACCTCGTCGTAGCCCTTGATGGACTCGAAGAAGTAGGAGTTCAGCTGCGCGTTCTTCGCTGCGGCGCCAAAGTTCCAGGCGTCGACGAAGGATGCCGCGGTCACCGGGGAACCATCGGAGAAGGTCTGGCCTTCCTTGATCTTGATGGTGTAGTTCTGCGAGTCCTCGGTCTCGATCGACTCGGCGATCTCGTTGACGACCTTGCCGTCAGCGTCGTAGCTGACCAGGCCGGTGAAGATCATGTCCATGATGCGGCCGCCACCAACTTCGTTGGTGTTGGCCGGCAGCAGGCCGTTCTGCGGTTCGGTGGTATTAGCGCTAATGACCTTCGAGGTGTCGCCGCCGCCCTCAGCGGATCCGTTGCCACCTTCGTCGGACGAGCCACCACCGCAAGCGGTTAGGGTTAGCGCCAAGGCCGCGGACAGCGCCAGCGCCTTGGATGCCTGCGAGTATCGCATCCTATTTCTCCTCAACTTTGAGTTGCAGTTCGCTACAACGAACAGTCTGTGTCCCACGGCACTAGTGAGCCGCAGCACTAGTGAAAGACGTTACAGCAAACATTCCGAAACAACTAATGAACATTCACATATTTTGCGGATTGTTATCCGCCTGATATGCATACATGGGAAAATGGCGCCAGCGTCACGGTCCCGCGATTATCTGAAAAGGTTGATCAGCCCCGGATTTTCCAGCACACCTCCGAGGTCCGCGAGGAACTGGCTGCCCTCCTTCCCGTCGATCAGCCGGTGGTCGAAGGACAGCGCCAGCGTGGCCGTGTGGCGCAGCGCCAGCTCGTCCCGGTACTCCCACGGACGGCGCTTGATCTGCCCCACGGCGAGGATTGCCGCTTGACCCGGCGGCAAGATGGGTGTACCGGCATCCACGCCGAAGACTCCCACGTTCGTGATTGAGAACGTACCGCCGCTGAGCTGCGCCGGGGACAGCGTCCCGGCCCGGCCCTGTTCGATGATGCCGGACAGCGCCTCGGCCAGCTCGCCCAGTGACAGGCGCTGCGCGGCCGGCACCACCGGAACCAGCAGTCCCCGGTCGGTGGACACCGCCATCCCCAGGTTCACCGAGCCGCGTTCGATGATCTGCCCGTTCTCCCCATCCCAACTGGCGTTGATGGCGCGGTGGGTGGCCAGCAGCCGGGTGCTGACCAGGGCCAGCAGGGTCGTGAAGTTCACGTGCTTCCCCCGCAGGCTCGGGTGCTGCTTGAGCTGCTCGATCAGTTCCAGGCTCGCGGTGACATCCACGGTCAAGAACTCGGTGACGTGCGGGGCGCTGAAGGCGGAGTCGACCATCGCCTTGGCCGTCGCGCGGCGCACCGCACTGATCTTCACCACCCGGTCCTCGTCCTGTGCCGCGGGCGAGGGCGCGGGCGGCTGTCCCTGCGCGACGGCAGGCTGCTGCCCGGCGGTGGCCTGCGTGCCGCGGGCCGCCAG
>NZ_JAVGCZ010000042.1:0-21360 GCF_052928425.1 Glutamicibacter sp. BSL13 | reverse complement strand
CCCGCGAAGGCAAGGCCGGGGTGTCGGACCTGTCCGGCAGCACCTTCACCATCAACAACTACGGGGTGTTCAACGTGGATGGCTCCGCGGCGATCATCAACTACCCGGAGGCCGCGATCCTGGGCATCGGCCGGGTCGTGGAACGTCCCTGGGTGGTCAAGGGCAAGGTCAAGGTGCGTTCGATCTGCGAGCTGACGCTCAGCTTCGACCACCGCGTGTGTGATGGCGGCACCGCGGCGGGCTTCCTGCGCTTTGTCGCCGATGCGATGACCAACCCGCAGCACGCGGTCATTTCACTGTAGCGGCCACCGCCACCCGGCGTGGAGCACGGCGCCCGGCTTTCAAGCCGGGCGTCGTGCTTTTAACCCCGGAGGACTCTTTCGGCTCGGGATTTGCCCCACCGGGGCCGCGCGGGAGAGGATCAAAAGCAAAAAACGATGTGACCTGCAACTATTTTGGTGCTGGTCCATGCAAACAGCGGCGGCAGCGGATGCCGCGGCGCTGACCCCACGAGCCCGAGGAAGAGCCATGAAGCAGCCCACAGGACCGGTTACCGTCAAGCACCGGGCGGTGAGTTCACTGCTGCTGCTCGTGCCGGCGGTGGCAGTGCTGGTCACCCGGATGCTGCTGGGCGCGCAGGCTCCTAAGGTGGTGGCCACCCACTGGTCGGGGCTGGATTACCCGGATGGCTTCAGCAGCTTCGGCCCGTTCTACGGGGTGTGCCTGGGGATTGCCGCGGCCGGGGCGCTGCTGGGCCTGGCCGGGATGGGGGCCAAGCGTCCCACGGCCCAGCTGCTGATGCTGTTCCTGGGCGGCCTGGCGGCCTGGACGAGCGGAACCATGTTCATCGGCTGCGTGCTGCCGACCGTGCTGGCCGGGGACCCGGCGCAGGCGCAGTTGGGCGCCTGGATCCTGGTGCTGATCGCCGGTTCGCTGCTCGGCCTGGTGCCGGCCTGGATCAGCGGCGTGTACCAGCAGGCGAACCGGGGGATGAAGCAGGAACGCGATGAACGGATCGCCCAGGGGCAGGGACGGAAACTTCCCCAGGCGCTGCCCGTGGCGCAGCAGCCCCTGCAGCGCAGCGTGAACGCGCCGGTGTGGCTGTGGGTCCTGAGCGCGGGTCTGCTGGTGTTCACCGTGGTCATGTTCTTTGTGCTCGACGGGTCGGCGGAGAACGGTGGGGTGCTCGGCCTGCTGACCGGACCCGTGCTGCTGTTGTTCGCCCTGGCCCTGCTGTTGGGGGTGTGCCGCATAACCGTGAGGGTGGATGAGAAGGGGCTGCTGGTGACCTCCGGGATTCTGGGCTTCACGATGCGCCGGATCCCGCTGGGGCAGATCCAGAGCGTGAACAGTGAATGGATCACCCCGGGGCAGTGGGGCGGCTGGGGCTGGCGGTTCTTCCCCGGCGGCTCGGCCATCGTGTTCCGCGCCATGGACGGGCTGGTGGTGCACACCACCGGGGACAAGCGCTTTGCCGTGACCATGGAGGACTCCGAGGCCGTTCGCGACCAGTTGCTGGCCCGCATGCACCAGGCCGAACCGCGCGATTAGCCTATCAAGGCGCCCAGCCCCGCCGGTGGTGGCGGGGCTGGTGCGTAGGATTGGAGCATGAGCGAACAACCCTTCAGCCTGCGTCCCCTTGCGCTGAAGGTCTACTCACCCTCCCTGCTCTACGGGGTGGGCGTGGGGGCCGTGGCCCCGATCATTTCACTGGCGGCGCTCGGTCGCGGGGCCGACACCGCCACCGCAGCACTGATTGTCACGCTGGTCGGGGTCGGCTCCCTGCTGGCCAACGTGCCCGCCGCCGTGTTGACCACCCGCTACGGGGAACGCATTTCCATGGTGCTGGCCGCAGCCTGGGCGAGCCTGGGCATGGTGCTGGGCATTGTCCCCAGCAACCTGGGACTTTTTGCCCTGGGGGTGGGCATGCTGGGGATGGCCGGGGCCGTGTTCAACCTGGCCCGGCAAAGCTACCTGGCCGAGGCCGTGCCCATGGAATTCAGGGCCCGGGCCATGTCCATGCTCGGCGGGGTGATGCGCATCGGCGTGTTCATCGGGCCCTTCGCCGCGACCCTGGCCATGAAGTGGCTGGGGCTGACCGGGGCGTACTGGGTGGGCCTGTTGGCCATGCTCACCGCCATGGTCGTGTGCCTGTGGATCCCCGAACTGGCCACCCGTGCCGAGCCGGCCGCCGGCAGCACCCCGAACGGCACCTCGATGCTGTCCATTGCCAAGGCCCAGTGGCGGATCCTGCTGGGATTGGGGCTGGGGGTGGTGTGCATTTCCGCGGTCCGCGCCACCCGGCAGGTGGTGCTGCCGTTGTGGGGCGAGAACATTGGCCTGGACGCGGCCACCATTTCCCTGATTTACGGCCTGTCCGGGGCGATTGACATGCTCATCTTCTACCCGGCGGGCAAGGTCATGGACAAGCGGGGCCGGGCCTGGGTGGCGGTGCCGTGCATGGCCACCATGGCGTTGGCGCTGTTCCTGCTGCCGCTGACCCACACCGTGGGCGCCATGTTGGCGGTATCCATGCTGCTGGGGTTCGGCAACGGGATCGGCTCGGGGATTGTGATGACCCTCGGGGCGGATTATTCACCGCCGGTGGGCCGGGCAAAGTTCCTGGGCCTGTGGCGCCTGATGTCCGATGCCGGGGCCATGGCCGGCCCGGTGCTGCTCTCGGGCCTGGTCGCGGTGGGCACCCTGGGCGCCGGGGTGTGGGCGCTGGGCGGGATCTCGGTGCTGGGGGCCGGAATCTTTGGCTATTTCATTCCCCGCACCCGCCGCGCCGGCTAGGCCATCAGCGCCGGCGCGCCGGGCCGAGCACCACCGAACGCAGGCACAGCCCGCTCAGCAGGGCGCTGGCCACGATGTGCGCGATCCCCAGCCCCGCATAGAGCACCAGCAGCGGGTCCGGGATCTGCTTGATGTGCGGGTGGGGCAGCAGCCAGGACAGGGCGATGACCGCCGCCCAGGCCAGCAGGGCGAGCAGCCCGGCCCGCCGTGACCAGGCGGTGCTCTTCACCTTTGCCGCCAGCGGCTGGCGGGCCTGCAGGATGGCGCAGCCAATGACCATCCACCACCCGGCCATCACGAACCCGGCGGCGATGTCCGAGGGTCGGTGCCAGCCGGAAATCAGTGTCGCCAGCCCGGTGATCGTGGCAAAGCCCCAGGCGAAGGGCCCCACGACCGGGCGCAGTCGGGGAGGGGAGATCACATACATCAGCCCCATGGCCGCCGCGGCGGTGGTGGTGTGCCCGGACGGGAAGGAGTTCATGGCGGTGCCGAAATTGAAGTCCGGGCGCTCCAGGACAAAATGCTTGAGCAGCTGGGTGCTGCCCACGGCCGCCACCGCCGCCAGGCTGGCCACCGCCGCCCGCACGAAACTGCGGTCCCGGATCACCCGATAGATCAGGAACAGCACCGCAATCACCGCGCACATGGCCGGCAGCAGATCCAAGAACGCCCGCACCGGCGAATCCAGTCCGGTGCGCGGCCACCAGTTCACCCAGGCCAGGAACGCGGCCTCATCGGCCCACTGGCCCGGACGCAGCCGAACGAAGAACAGGTACTCCACGCAGCCCACCACGCCCAGCAGCGGCAGCGCCCACCACCACTTCAGATGGCGCGGCCCTTTCACTCGCCTGGAATCTCGCATGTTTCCAGATTGTCACACATCAAGTCGCCCCACAGCCCGCCCGATACGCGATACCGAACACATTGTCCTAGGCTGGTAGGCATGGAGAACCAACTGCCCAGCCTCGATGAACTCAAAGCCAACTCGTTTGTGGTGCGCCTGCCGCTGCGCGTAAAGTTCCGGGCAGTGGTCGAACGTGAGGCCCTGCTGCTGCAGGGACCGGCCGGCTGGGGAGAGTTCTCCCCCTTCTTGGAGTACGAACCGGCCGAAGCCAGCCGCTGGCTGGCCGCCGCCATCGAATCCGCCTACCAGCCCTACCCGGAGACCACGGTGCAGCGCATCCCGGTCAACGCCACCCTTCCGGCGGTGAGCACCGAACAGGTCGGCCGGGTGCTGGAACAGTACGATGCGCCGCACACCATCAAGATCAAGGTCGCCGAACGCGGCCAAATCCTGCAGGACGACATTGCCCGGGTCGCCGAAACCCGGCGCCTCTACCCGCAGGCGGCGCTGCGCGTGGACGCCAACGCCGGATGGACCGCCCAGCAGGCCGTCGCCGCCCTGGCCCGGCTAAGCGAATACGACCTGGAATACGCCGAACAGCCGGTACCGGGCATCGATGACCTGGCCCGGCTGCGCGAGGACCTGGCCGCACGGCACATTGACCTGAAGATCGCCGCCGACGAATCGGTGCGCAAGCACACCGACCCGTTGGAGGTTTCCCGCAAGGGCGCGGCGGACTTGATGGTCATCAAGGCCCAGCCACTGGGCGGCATCCGCCAGGCCCTGCAGATCGTGGCCGAGGCCGGGCTGGACGCGGTCGTCTCCAGCGCCCTGGACACCTCGGTGGGGCTGGGCCAGGGCGCCGCACTGGCCGCCAGCCTGCCGGAGCTGAAGTACGCCTGCGGGCTGTCCACCGGCACCCTGTACAAGGATGACGTCACCGAGCAGCCGCTGCTGGCCGAAGCCGGCTACCTGCAGGTGCGCCGCCCCGGCGTCAGCCGGCAGAAGCTGCGCCACTACAGCGTGGAACCCGAAGGCCGGCAGCGCTGGATGCAGCGCCTGGAAAGCTGCTACGCCATCCTGGCCGGGCAGGACCTGGCACAGCGTCCGTTGGCCTGAGGTTAACCTTCCGGTTCCCCGGCGATCACCCACGGGTGGCACGCTCTTCTTGCGCCCTTCCCAGCGCACGATGAGCCACCGCTTCACACCCCAGCCCAGGCACCGGGCTCGCGGCGTGCAGCACCACCACAGAAAGTGATCCCTGATGCAAACCTCGCGCCGGCTGCTTCCCATGCAAGGTCACACCCGCGGCAACCGTTCGGCGGCCACCTGCCATTACAAGTGCGGTGACGCGTGCGCCGCGCCGCAGGCCAACACCTCGGACAACGAGTACTTCAAGGACATCGCCGATGCTGCCCTCTCGCGGCGCAGCATGCTCGGGCTCGGCGCCGTGGGCGCGGCGGCCGTGGTGCTGGGCCCCTCCCTGCTCTCCGCCCCGGCCGCCAGCGCCGCCCCGGCGGCCCAAGGGAAGCGCGGGTTGCTGCCCTTCACCGCCATCGCCCCGGTGTCCCGCTCGGTGGACGGCATGAGCGTGCCTGAGGGCTATGACTGGCACCCGATCATCCGCTGGGGTGACCCGTTGTTCTCCCGCAAGCAGGCCCTGGACCCGGCCAAACCCTCGGCGAAGGCGCAGGCCGCACAGTTCGGCTACAACTGCGACTACCTGGACATCATCGTGGACAAGTACTCATCACATCGCGGGGTGCTGGTGGCCAACCACGAATACACGAACGAGGAAATGATGTTCCCACCCGCCTGGTTTGAGGCGAACAAGGACGAGGCCCGTCGGGTCGCGCTGGCCGCGCACGGCATGTCAGTGGTGGAAGTGCAGCGCAAGAAGAACGACCGGCGTTGGAACTACATCGTGGGCGGCGAACGCAACCGGCGCATCACCATGCACACCGAGTTCCGCATGACCGGCCCGGCCGCCGGCAGCCCGCTGCTGCGCACCCGTGAGGACGAAACCGGAACCCGGGTGCTGGGAACGCTGAACAACTGCGCCGGGGGCACCACCCCATGGGGAACCGTGCTGAGCGGGGAGGAAAACTTCGACCAGTACTTCCGGGGCCGGGGCACCGCGCAGGAAGCCCGGTACGGGATCAAGGCCAAGGCCACCGGCCGCGGCTGGGAGGAGAGCGAACCGCGCTTCGGGCTGCACCACCCCGGCTATGAGAACGAGGCCAACCGCTTCGGGTGGGTGGTGGAAATTGATCCGCAAAACCCGGACTCGGTCCCGGTGAAACACACCAGCCTGGGCCGGTTCAAGCACGAGGGCGCCAACGTGCGCATCGCACAGAACGGCAAGGTCATCGCCTACTCGGGTGATGACTCGCGCTTTGAATACCTGTACAAGTTCGTCTCACGCGACACCTACCGCAAGGGGGACCGCGCCCACAACATGACCCTGCTGTCCCACGGGGACCTGTACGTGGCCACCTTCAGCGGCAATTCCCCGGCCCACGAAATCGACGGCATCGGAACGCTGCCCACCGACGGAGCCTTTGACGGCACCGGGAGGTGGGTCCCGCTGGTGCTCAACGGGGCCTCCCAGGTCCAGGGCATGGCCCTGGACGAGGTCCTGGTCTACACCCGGCTGGCCGCTGACAAGCTCGGCGCCACCAAGCTGGACCGCCCGGAGGACGTGGAACCCAGCCCCGTCACCGGCAAGGTCTACGTGGCCCTGACCAACAACTCCGAACGCGGCAACCATGGCACCGAGGGGGCCACCGAGGTCAGCCCGCGCCTGCGCAACCGGGACGGGCACGTACTGGAGATCACCGAGAACCCCACCGACGCGACCGCCAACGAGTTCAACTGGAACATCCTGCTGGTGGCCGGGGATCCCAAGTTCAATTCCTCCACCTACTTCTCCGGGTACCCGGCCGACAAGGTCTCCCCAATCTCCTGCCCGGACAACCTGGCCTTCGACTCCCAGGGCAACCTGTGGATCTCCACCGACGGGGCACCAAGCACCATCGGCTACTCCGATGCCCTGCACAAGGTCACCCTGGATGGTGAACAACGCGGGCGGGTTGAACAGTTCCTGGCCGTACCGACCGGCGCCGAGACCTGCGGCCCGCTGATCCGCGACAGCGATCAATCGGTGTTCGTTTCGGTCCAGCACCCGGGGGAGGGCGGCAGCTACAACGAACCCCAGTCCCTGTTCCCGGACTACGTCAGTGACGGTCGCAAGGCCAAGAAGGGCCAGATGCGTGGCCCGCGACCCACCGTCGTGCAGGTGTACCGGCGCACCAAGGCCATCAAGGGCCAGGGCCGGGGACCGGGCAAGTAGTGGGCAACGGGAGGCGGTAGGCGGCAGGGACCGGCGGGGCAACCACTAGACTGGGGCAGGTGGGAGCTGAACGAAGCACGGCGCACACCGCCAACGAGTCACCCAGGGACCTGCACCACCGTGAATCCCTGCCGAATACCGCCATCGATACCGCCCGGGACGTGTTCCGCACACTGATCGGCGCGGGAATCCGTGACCTGGTGCTCTCACCGGGTTCCCGCAGCGCCCCGCTGGCCTACGCCGCAGCGGAGGCCGAGGCCAGCGGCAAACTGCGCATCCACGTACGCATCGACGAACGCTCCGCCGGTTTCCTGGCACTCGGCCTGGCCCAGGCCTCCGGGGCCCCGGTGGCGATTGCCATGACCTCCGGCACGGCCGTGGGCCAACTGCTGCCGGCCATCATGGAAGCCAACCACACCGCCACCGCGCTGCTGGTCCTCTCCGCCGACCGTCCCGAGGAGCTGCAGGGCACCGGCGCCAGCCAAACCACCGACCAGCGTGGACTGTTCGGCGTGCACGTGCGCGCGAACCTGAACGTCCCGGCCGGAACCTCGCCCACACCAGCGGTAGACCAAGCCCTGCGGGCGCTCGCCGGGACAAGCAAGAGCGCGCCGGGCCCGGTCCAGCTGAACCTGCAGTTCCGCGACCCGCTCACCCCGCCCCGGGACAGTGATTTAGGCGCACAGCAGTGGGCCCAGCAGATTCGGCCCGGGCGCTGGGCAGGGGAGCAGCCCGACCTGCCGCGCTGGGTGGTGCCCGGCGCCCTGCCGGCACGACGCACCGTGGTGTTGGCCGGGCATGACGCCGGCCCCGAAGCCCAGGCCTTCGCCCAGGCCCTGGGGCTGCCGCTGTTGGCCGAACCGTCCTCGAACGCACGGTTCTCGGCCCAGCTGATCACCCATTACCGGCTGCTGCTGGCCGTGGCCGGGGAACGGATCGAGCGGGTGGTGCTCTTTGGCCGCCCCACGCTCAGCCGCCCGGTGGCCCGCCTGCTGGCGAATCACAACATTCCCAGCGCCCTGTACCAGCCCCGGGCGGTGTCCTGGTACGCTCCGGGCCGGCGCCGCGAACGGCTCGTCGCAGACCCCGCCCAGCTCATCGAGTTCGCCGGCACCGCCCCGAAGGGGTGGCTGGACGCCTGGCGGAGCCTGGACGCGCAGGCACAGGGCATAGTAAGGGACCTGCAGCCGTCGAAGCATGTCAACGGCTACCAGCTGGCCCAGCTGTTGTGGCGCCACCGGCAGGGGCCGTTGTTCATCGGCTCCTCCAACATCGTGCGCGACTTTGACCTGGCCGCTGCCGGGGACGACCGGCCCGGAGCCCGGGTGTACGCCAACCGGGGTCTGGCCGGCATTGACGGGAGCATCTCCACCGCCTTGGGCCTGGCCATCGCCAGCGGCCAGCCGACCCGTGCCGTGCTGGGGGACATCACCTTCCTGCACGAGGCCTCGGCCCTGCTGCTGGCCCCCGATGAACCGCGACCCACCCTGGACGTGGTGGTGTACAACGACGCCGGTGGGGCGATCTTCTCCACGCTGGAACACGGGGCGGTCCACGAATCGGGGCGGTACGGGCAGGCGGTGGAACGCCTGTTCGCCACCCCGCACACGGCCCGCCTCGACGCCCTCGCCCAGGCCTACGGATGGAAGTACTACTGCCCGCAAAATTCCGGCGAGCTGGAGGAACTGTTGGCGGCACCCCAACGGGCCGGGGTGCGGCTGATCGAAGTACGCGCCCCGCGCGAGCAGGTCCGCGCCCAGTCCGTGCAGTGGGCTGAAGCCGTCGGTGCCCTGCCCTGGCCCGAACGCTAGCCCAGCCTGCTCAGGCCATGGCACAAGGACACCGCGCACCCAAGGGTGCGCGGTGTCCTATTTCTGCTTGGGCTGCTGGGTTCCGGCCTAGATATCCACGTGGGTGGGATCCAGCACCCGGCGCAGGAAGTCCTGGGTGCGCGGCTGCTGCGGGTTGCCGATCACGTCGGCTGCCTTGCCCTCCTCAACCACCACCCCGTCGTCCATGAACACCACGCGGTCGGCCACTTCCTTGGCAAACGTCATTTCGTGGGTGACCACCAGCATGGTCATGCCACCCTTGGCCAGTGACTTCATAATCGCCAAGACCTCGCCCACCGTTTCGGGGTCCAATGCGCTTGTGGGCTCATCGAAGAGCATCAGCCGCGGTTCCATGGACAGCGCGCGGGCTATGGCGACGCGTTGCTGTTGCCCGCCTGACAACTGATCCGGATAGCGGCTGCCAAAATCACCTAGTCCCACCCGGTCGAGATTGGTTTGAGCAATCCTCTTTGCCTCGCTCTTGGGCCGTTTTGCGACCTTGATCTGGGCAACGGCGCAGTTCTCCAACACGGTCAGGTGGGGGAAGAGGTTGAACTGCTGGAAAACCATGCCGACATGTCGGCGCATCCTGTCCAGATCCACATCAGGATCCGTAGCCTCGAAACCGCCGACATGAATGGTGCCGCTGTTCGGCTTTTCCAGTAGGTTGACGCAGCGCAGGAGAGTCGACTTACCCGAACCGGAGGGGCCGATCAGGCAGACCACCTCTCCCGGTTCGAGGTTCAAGTCGATCCCTTTGAGCACTTCATTGTTGCCATAAGACTTGCGCAAACCGGTGATGTTCGCGCCCGCTGCTTCAAACTTTTGTTCTGTCGTAGATGTACTCATGATGCTTTCTCCTAGCGCTTTTGCCGGGCGGAGGAACCCTCAAAACGACGCGCGATCAGGCTCAATGGAATGGTGATGACCAGATAGAAGGCACCTGCCACGATTAGCGGAGTAATGCCCGCTCCCAAGGCGGTAATTCCCTCGCGACCAAATTTTGTAATCTCGTATTGAGTCAAGCTCATGCCCAAAATAAACGCCAGGGAGGAGTCCTTGGTCAGAAGAATGACTTCATTGGTCAGCGGCGGCAGCACGATTCGAAAAGCCTGGGGAATGACGATGGTCACCATGGCTCGCCAAGCTGGCATCCCCAACGACCTTGCTGCTTCAGTTTGTCCCTTGGGAACGGCTTGCAGGCCTGCACGCAACGTTTCGGCAATGTATGCGGCCGACACCAAACCCAGCGCGACCATGATGTTTACCGGTTGCGGCCAGTTTGATTCCGGAAAGGCGACAGGAACGCCGAAGCCGAATGCGAGAAGCACGAGGATTGCTGGAACGCCGCGGAAGAACTCGATGAAACCGGTGGCGAACCAGCGGTAGGGAGCAAAAGACGCCATTTTCATGAGCGCCAACAGCAAACCCAGCACTAGACCGAAAGCAAAAGAAATAACTGTGTAGAAGATTGTGTTTTTCAGCCCGACAAGGATGAGATCGGGGAACATCGATCCAATCTTCTCGAAAGCGAAGAACGAGCTTCGGATTTGTGGCCAGTCGGCAGCAAGGATAAGTACTGCGAGAACAACGACGAAGACCGCTATTTGAATGATCTTGCTGATACGAGCCCGTTGACTTGTGGTCATAGCCATGGAAGAACCTCATGGTTGTCGGGCGCGGCGCTCCAACTTGTGATTGAAGCGCCGCGCGAAATCATTGAAGTGTGGGAAGCGGTCTCCTCGCGAAGACCGCTTTAGAAGATTCTTACTTCTGCCCCAACCACTTGTCGGTCATCTTGTCCAGGTCACCCGAGCTCTTCAGCCGGTCCAGAGTGGAATTCACCTTGTCCAGCAGCTCGGCGCTGTCCTTCGGCACCGCAACACCAAGCTTTTCACCGGTCTGAATCTCTTGAACGACTTCAAAGTCCGGCTTGTCCGCGATCGCATAGCGCAATACGGACTGGTTTCCCAGCGCCGCATCCGCCTTGTTCGAGGTCAAGGCCTGGAGCTGAAGACCGGAGTCTTCATAGCCGATGGTTTCCAGTCCTTGTTCCTTGCCGTATTTCTCACCGGTGGTGGCCTGCTGAACGGCGACACGCTTGCCCTTGGCGGATTCAACATCGGTGATCCCGGACCCCTTACGGGCGACCAGCATCAGGTCGTCATCCAGGTAAGGTTCCGAGAAGTCCATGTTGGCCTTGCGCGCATCGGTGATCGAAATCGACGACATCGCGATATCGCACTGAGTCTTGAAGAGGCCGGACTCGATCGAGTCGAAACCTGCGGTGATGACGCTCAGTTTCAAATCCATGTCGGAAGCGATCTCGTTGGCGATATCAATGTCCAGGCCAACGATCTCGCCGTCCTTTTTGAACTCGAACGGTTCGTAGGGAACATCGGAGCAGACGGTCAACTGTCCAGCGGTGCGGGGAGTGAATCCACTGCCCTCGGTGTCCGAGCTGCCGTTGTCGGAGCCGCCACAGCCGGTCAGGGCGATGAGCGCTGCTGATCCGATGGCGAGAGTGGATAGTACGTTCTTCTTGAAGGTGCGCATGGAACGGGACCTACTTTCAGGTGATGCGAGTTACAGGCGTCCTGATAATCATAACCATGACGCGGCCCACCTGAGATTCGCATCACACCGTGTCACGTGGGAATAAGCATTACTTGCTCATTGCCCACCTAATCCCTCCCCAGCCGTGGTGAAGTGTTGGGCACTAGGACTTGTGAGCGGGAAACTGCCAAAAGGTCAAGATTCAAAGTTTGGCTGTGAATGTTGTTTTAGCGCGGTCCCGACCTCGGAGGTGGGTGAGGTGCGCAGCCACCACGACCGGGCCGCATCTCCGGCCGCTTGATAGCCGGGGCACGGATTTTACTGGCGCTCGGCGTGCAGGGCCTGCAGCATGGGCCGCATTTTGGCCCATGATTCGGCCAGTTCTGATTCCGGATCCGAGCCGGTGACGATCCCGCAACCGGCGTACAGGCGCATATTGCTTTCGTCTTCCAGCACGCCTCCGCGCAGGGCAATGCCAAATTCGCCGTCGCCGCGCGAATCGATCCAGCCCACCGGTCCCGCATAGGGTCCGCGGTCCAGCCCCTCCAGTTCGCGCAGCACCTTCCCGGCGAGCTTCGTTGGGGTGCCGCACACCGCAGCGGTGGGATGGAAAATCTCGGCGATATCAAGTGCGGTGGGGAACCGGCCATCAGAGCCGGGGCGCAGCTCGGCGCTGACATCACTTGCCAGGTGCCAGACATTGGGCAATTCCAGGATGAACGGTTCCTCGGGGGCCTGCATGCCGTGGGAAATCGGATCCAGCGCCAGGGTCAGCGAGTCGATGGCCAACTGGTGCTCCACACGCTGCTTCGGGTCACTCAGCAGGACTCGCTGTGGGTAGCCTGCTTCCCCGACCGGAGCCGTGGCCCGGTCCAGTGTGCCGGCCAGGACCCGCGCTTCGGCGGTGCCGTTGGTGACGCGCACCAGCATTTCCGGGGTGGCACCCACCAGCCCGTCCACCGAGTAGGTCCAGCAGTTGTCATAGCCGCCAACCAGCTCCCGGACAACCTGCGCCAAATCGATGCCGCCGCTGCTGTGGGCAATCACGTCCCGGGAAAGCACGAGCTTGGAAATCTCGTCACCCTCCAACACCTTCAGCGCCTGGGTGACCGCCTTCAGGTAGGAGCCTGCGGTCAGGTCTCCGGGCTGCAGGCTGATCGTGCCGTGCGGGGCGCCGGTGTAGGCCGCCTCGTCCAGCAGCTCCTGGCACCGGGCCAGGGCGTAATCGTAGGTGAGCTGCTCGGTGTCCAGGGTGTCGCTGGTGATGGTGATCCACGAAAGCGCTCCGTCCTTGCCCAGGACCACCTCCGGGATCACCAGCCGGGAACGGTAGTTGCTGGTATACGAGAATGCGAACGCGCCGAAGGCCACCGGCCCGCTGCCGGGCTGGTTGATTGGATCGATCACGGTGGCGCGCTGCACGAGGTCGGTAAACCACTGCCGTGCGTCGGCGAAGCGTTCAGCCCCCTGGGTATGCAGACGGGCCACCGCCCCCAGGCCCACCAGGCCGTCACCCTGCCGGGTCCACACCAGGGCTCGGTGACGCAATGCGTCGAGCACAAAGGACGGGTCGGTGTGGTCGAAACTAAAGGTCACACTGGCAAGAACAGGCAGCTCCTGCTGCACGAAGGCAGGGGAGGCGACAGGCAAATCGGCAGACATGATACGGCTAAGCCTACCGCCGAAAGCGCGCGGTGAGGCTGTGCTGGTGGCCGCAGTCACGCTCCGGCCCAGTGCGCCCGTGCGCCGGAGTTGTCCTGCCCACGAGGTGGGGGCGGTAAGGGTGTGCCGTGTACCGCTGTGCCTTGTGGCCTCTGGCCCACGGCGAAGATAACAGCACCGCAAAGAGAAAGAGGAGGGCCACATCGGCTAGAGTGATAGAAGTTTCGGAAGCGGTGCGCTGCCGAGGAGTCCTCCTGGGACGATAACCAAACCCGTTGAAAGATAAGTAAGCCGTAAAACAGTGACTGATTCGAAAAGCAACTGGACCGCAGCCGGGCATGAGGTTCCGAACTCGATAGAGCTGAATCCGGAAACCGCGGCACTGGCCGCGACCATCAATCTTCCAGCAGGTTTCGCCCCGATTGCCGAGGACCCGGAGTTCGGCCCGGCCGTCTCCACCGGGCTGGCCAAGGTCGAGAAGCTGCTGCGCGACGCAATCGCCAACTCCGATCCGCTGATCGACGCCTCCTCCCGACACCTCGTGGAAGCCGGCGGCAAGCGGGTGCGCCCGCTGCTGGTGCTGCTGACCGCGCTGCTGGGCGAGGGAATCGACGACGATGTCATTAAGGCGGCCGCCGTGGTGGAACTGACCCACCTGGCCACGCTTTACCACGATGACGTCATGGATTCGGCCCCGATGCGCCGCGGCGCCCCGACCGCCCACGAGGTGTGGGGCAACTCAGTTGCCATTCTGGCCGGTGACCTGATCTTTGCCCGTGCGTCGGTGCTCGGTGCCGAGCTGGGCCCGGAAGCGGTCACCTGGCAGTCACGCACCTTTGAGCGCCTCTGCCTGGGACAGCTGCACGAATGGATTGGCCCGCGCGAGGGGGACGACCCGATCGCCCACCACCTGCAGGTCATTAGCGACAAGACCGCCTCCCTGCTGGCAACCTCCGGCGCCTTTGGTGCCCGTTTCGGCCAGCGCCCGGAATATGTGGCGATCCTGCGCGAATACGGCGAAAAGGTAGGCGTGGCCTTCCAGGTGGCCGACGACGTGATCGACCTGGTCGCCACCAGCGGCAACTCGGGTAAGACTCCGGGGACCGACTTGCGCGAAGAAGTTCCCACCCTGCCGGTGCTGAAGCTGCGTGAAGCCGCGGCACACGGGGACCACGATGCAATCGCGGCCCTGGAGCTTGTTGACGGTGATTTGAGCAGTGACGAGTCGCTGGCCCAGGCTGTTGCGGCCGTCGGAGCGCACCCGGCAACCCGCCAGGCCTGGGAAGTGGCCCGCCAGTGGGCTGATGATGCCATCAAGGTCCTGGAGCCGCTGCCCGAAGGCACCGTGAAGCACGCGTTGATCGCCTTCGCTGACGCCGTGGTCACCCGCGAGGCCTGAGCGTTGAAGCGCCCTTGAGGGGGCAGACCAACAGATGTCAAAAAGGATCGGCCGGCTCCCATGCGGGGGCCGGCCGATCCTTTGTCATGCCGCGGTGTTGTGCCATAGGTAAGTGATAACGCCGTCTATGTCGGTTTTCCTGATGCAACTGCTGCGAGCTCGGTTCCTTTGCAGAACCGATATCGAGGGGCTGCAGAAAAACAAGTTGCGGTCCCTGGTTCACTCACCCAGGGATCGTGATCGGTGCAATGCGTTCAACGGGTGACGCGAAGATCAAAGTAGGACAAAAAGATTCGCGATGCCTTCGGTTTATTTATCTCTTCCCTCAGCTGCCCTTCCACGGATTGCTGTTGCTGTTCTCTGCGGGTCTTGACGCTTGGCTAAATATAAACAGGTCACAGAACCTACCTAGCCAGTCAAATACCTAGCGTGTTAATAGCTTGCAAAGGGTTGACGAAGCGCAGAAAGTAATTAGTGTGTACTAAAAGTGAAATGATGTGCGCAAGGAGATCGAACGGTGTTGAAAATCAAGAAGATGTTAACCACTGGCGCGACGGCGCTCTGCCTGACCGCCGGGATGGTGGCCCTGGCTCCTGCCGCCCAAGCGGACACCCAAACTCGGTGGTACAACAACTTGCAGGTTTGCCAAGCGGAAACCAATGCTCGGGCGAAGCACCTGCGAAATAAGGGCTACACGGTCAGTATTCAGCGGTATTGCAAGGGGGAGCAGTACATCGGTTACAGGCCGCAGTATCAGTCGATTCTCTACTTCAACTGACACTCGCAGAAGAACCCCGAGTCTGCTGAAGGTTCGGGTGAGACTAAGGTTTAGGCTGCAAGAGCGACAGCTCGATCATTGCAGCCTCGAACGCCGGCGACGCAGCCATTTGCTGCCGCTCGTGTGCTGCTCGTGCCAAAAAGGCGCCCGAAAGGTCGTCAGGTGCTCGACCTACGTGCAGACCAGGACTAGGAAACCCGCCGCAACTCCGCCTCGGTCAGAGCGAAGGGGTGGCGCTCGGAGAACACCGCGGCACGCAGCTGCTCGGCCTTTTCCGCCCGGTCCGCCACCGGCACCCGGTGGCGCAGCTGGCGATAGAGCATGTCATCTGAATAACGGGCAAAGACGTGCTGGTGATAGTGCCACACGTGCTGGTTGCCAGCGGGCTCATTGTGCTGCCGGGTGCTGGTTCCCTCCGGAGCCCAGGCAAGTTTCATGGCCAGGGCAATCCGGCGGGTCTCACGCATAATCGCCGCGCAGACCTCATCATCAAGGTCATAGAGGGATTCAAGGTGGGCGGTGGGGATGATCATCACGTGTCCGCCGTATTTGCCGAACCCGTCACAGGCCATGATCGCCGCCGCGTGACGCGTCTGGTAGATCATGTCTGTGGGAGCGCACAGGTTCCCCTCGCTGAACGGCAGGTCATTGAGCAGCTCGCAAAACGGGCACTGGTACCCGGCCGGGGCGTGGGAATGGTGCAGCACTAATTCTCCAATTCCGCGCTGAGCTCCTCGAACACCCAGGCGAACATGTCCAGCGTGAACTCGCTGAACGTTCCTTCCTCACTGGTCCAGTTGCCGCGCGCGTTGTTGCGGCGGTAAACAATCGGATCGGGCACGTCGAGCTGGTTGACCTTGAAGCCCCAGACGAATTTTTCCTCCTCGTCCTCCAGGAACAAGAGGTAGCCGTCCTCCACCTCCAGCTCCTCAGGGTCGAAGAAATAGTGGTAGGCCTCCATGAAGTCCTCGCAGTTACCTAGCGAACGGTAGAACTCCTCCAGCACCTGGGGGATCTGCACCCGAGACTCCTCCAGTGCCCCACCCAGTTCCGCAGCGCTCAACCCGTCACTCTGGCTCCAGGCGTCATCCAGATACTTGGGAACCAGGGAACGGAACTTCTCAATGAACATGTCAGCCATGTCAATATCCTATCGACTCACGGCCCCCGGCAGGGAACCGGGGCGGCGCTCGCTCAGGCCAGTTCCAGGGCGATTAATGCGATCCACAGCTGCACCCGGTCGCCGGTGACCGTCGGGTCGTAGCCGGAGAGCTCGGTGATCTGCTGCAACCGGTAGCGCACCGTGTTGCGGTGCAATCCCAGCGACTCGGCCACGGCGCCGACCGAACCGTCCAGCTTGAAGTACTCGCGCAGCGTGGTCACCAGTTCGCCGCGGTTGGTCCGGTCGAATTTCTGCAGCGGCCCCAGCGCCTCGGCAGCCAGATCGTGGATGGGCACGTCCTTGGCGGTGAGCAGCAGGGAGGTCAGCGACAGCTTGGCCGGGGCATTAACCCGTTCCCCGTGGCGCAACGCCTCCAGTGCCTCAAAGTAGCTCCACCGCACCCCGCGCGCCCCCGGATAGCTGCCGCCGTAGCCAATGGACGCCTGAATCCCGGCCTTCTCCAGGTACTCGCTGATCAGCGTTACCGCCTGCGCGGCCAGCTCCTGGGGGAGCAGCATCGCCAAACGGTCATCGATCATCGAGGTGACCTGTTGCTCTAGCAGCGGGGGCAACGGCAGGCTCGGCAGCACCGACGCCGCGGAGACGGCCTGGATGAGGATGGCCACGTGGTTGCGCTGCCGGTCCAGACCCAGCGCCCGCAGCCGGTCGGCGGCCTCGCTGCCATCCAGTGTGCCGGCCACCAGATCGGCCAGGATCTGCCCGTTGCCCAACCGGTGGGATTCAAGCAGCCGCGCCTTGTTGGCCAGCTCCAGGCCAATCAGGGACTGGGCGTACTCCACCAGCGCATCGTGCTCATAGGGTTCGGCCAGGTACAACGCCCCCCGGTCGCGCATTCCGGTGGCGATCGGCAGCTGGTGCCAGGTGCCCGTGCGGAAGTCCGGACCGTAGATTTGGGTGCCGTACAGGGAGACCGCCACGTCGGTGCCCAGCATGTTCGCCAGCTCGCCGAGCATGCTGTCCAGGCTGGAGGAGAGCAGCGTGCGGGTCAGTCGCTGGTGGGAGTTCAGCAGCTGCTGCAGCTGCTGCAGGTGGAAGCGGTTCAGTTCCTCGGCAATCAGCTTGGTGATTGCCGCGAAGGGGGTCTGGTACGGGACCTCGAAGACCGGCAGGTTGACCTCGGCGGCCGCCTTCAGGATGCTGTGCGGCACGTTCTTGTGCCCCAGCCCCGTCCCGTACCCCAGGGCAATCACCCCGTTCTCGGCCAGCAGGCGCACGAACTCGCGCTGGCTTGCGGTCGTCTTCTGGCGCACCCCGGTGGTCAGCACGATCTCCTCGCCGGTGAGGAACTCCGAAGGGTCCAGCAGCTCGGTGATTGCGGCCCACGTGATGGATGTCTCGCGGGTTTTCGAAAAGTCATTGAGCGGGCGCAAATCAAGCTCGTCATGCTCAAGCAGGGCTCCAAGGGTGATTGCCATGCTTAAAGTTTAGGCTCTGAATTGTGCGCAGCCGCGATGGGGAAAACCCCTTGACAAGGAACTAAAACAGCCATTTCACACATATGCTAGTTGTTCTAGGTTAGGTTAATCACATGAACACTCCATCTTCAGTACGAGGCGCCCGCAAGGCGACAGGACAACGCGAGGTCTTCTCCTCGCGCAAGTTGTTCATCCTGTCCGCCATCGGCTCCGCTGTCGGTCTGGGAAACATCTGGCGTTTCCCCTACGTTGCCTACGAAAACGGTGGCGGCGCATTCTTGATCCCCTACCTGGTGGCGATCCTGTGTGCCGGCATCCCGTTGCTGTTCCTTGACTACTCGGTCGGTCACCGCTTCCGCGGCTCCGCCCCGCTGGCCTACCGCCGCCTGAACCGCAAGGCCGAAGTGCTGGGCTGGTGGCAGGTGCTGATCTGCTTCATCATTGCCATCTACTACGCCGCGATCATCGGCTGGGCGGCCATGTACGCCTGGTTCTCGCTGAGCAAGGCGTGGGGCGATGACGCCGAAGGCTTCTTCATGGGCGAGTTCCTGAACGTGGCCGATAACGTCGGGGTATCCTTCGACATTGTTTCCCGCGTCTTCTTCCCGATCCTGGCCGTATGGGCGGTGACCATCATCATCATGGTGGCCGGTGTGAACAAGGGCATTGCCCGCGCGAACGTGGTCTTCATGCCGCTGCTGATCGTGATGTTCGTGCTGCTGGTGGTTCAGTCGGTCTTCCTGCCCGGCGCCATGGACGGGCTGAACGCGTTCTTCACCCCGAACTGGGAGGCCTTGATGAACCCGGCGGTGTGGGCGGCGGCGTTCGGCCACATCTTCTTCTCCCTGTCGGTGGCCTTTGGCATCATGGTCACCTACTCCTCCTACCTGCGCCGCAAGACCGACCTGACCGGCTCGGGCTACGTGGTGGCCTTCGCCAACTCGGGCTTTGAGATCCTGGCCGGCATCGGCGTGTTCGCCGCCCTGGGCTTCATGGCCCACAACACCGGGGCCGCAGTCGGCGACGTGGTCAGCGGCGGCATCGGGCTGGCGTTCATCGCGTTCCCGACCATCGTCTCGCAGGCTCCGCTCGGGGCCCTGCTGGGCGTGCTGTTCTTCGGCTCGCTGGTCTTCGCTGGCCTGACCTCATTGATCTCAATCCTTGAGGTGATTGTCGCGGCGTTCCAGGACAAGCTGGGATGGAACCGCAAGGCGGCGACCCTGATCGTCACCGTGCCGATCGGGCTGATCTCCCTGGCCCTGTTCTCCACCACCACCTCGCTGTACCTGCTGGATACGCTCGATGCCTTCGTCAACCAGTTCGGCATCCTGGCCTGCGCCCTGGTCACCGTGATCGTGGTCGGCGCCGGACTGGGGGCCCTGCCGAAGCTGGCCAAGCACCTGAACCGCCACAGCTCCATCAAGCTGGGCACCGGGTGGATGGTCCTGGTCGGCGGCGTTGGCCCGGCAGCGCTGGGTTACATGCTGCTCAACGAGCTGCAGAGCAAGATCGGCGAACAGTACTCCGGCTACCCGGCGTGGTTCAACGGGATCTTTGGCTGGGGCATGGCCGGAGCGCTGATCGTCTTCGCGGTGCTGCTCTCGCTGATTCCCTGGAGTCGTGGCTCGAAGCTCAACGACCCGGAATTCGAACAGCACAAGGCCAAGGTCCTCGATGAGGAACTGCCCGACACCACTGTGAAGAGGTACTAGCCATGACTGGAATTGCCATTGTCTTCATGATCATCGCCATGCTCACCATCTGGGGAGGGCTGGTGCTGGCACTGATCAACCTGTCACGTCACCCGGATGTACCCGATGATCCGGAAGATGACCTGATCGAGGCACCGACCCAGCTGTAGCCGGGGCTGCCAGAACACCTCGGGGCGCGGCGGTGGGGAAGCGATTCTCCACTGCCGCGCCCTTGTCTGTGCAGCTGCACAAATACTGCTTCGCGCGCCTGTGCCACGGCGGTTGGACGCGCCGGAACCGCGTCATATCCTGCTATGAGTACGACAGACTTAGGGCCGGCAGGATTCAGGCCCGGCCCCCATTTGAGGAAAGGAGCTTGCTGTGGACGTCTCATACCGTATCGAACAGAAGCGCAAGGTAAACGGTGCATTCCCAGGTCCGAAGTCCCAGGAGCTGACCGCCCGCCGCCAGAAGTCCGTGGCCGCCGGTGTTGCCTCCACTCTTCCGGTCTACGCCGCCGATGTTGACGGCGGCATCATCGTTGACGTTGACGGCAACCAGCTCATCGACCTCGGGTCGGGCATCGCAGTGACCACCGTGGGTGCCTCCAACCAGGCAGTGGCCAAGGCGGTGGCCGAGCAGGCCGCGCGCTTCACCCACACCTGCTTCATGGTGGCCCCGTACGAGAACTACATTGAACTGGCCGAAAAGCTGGTGGCCATCACCCCGGGCGAGTTCGAAAAGCGGGCCGTGTTCTTCAACTCCGGCGCCGAGGCCGTGGAGAACGCCATCAAGGTGGCCCGTGTGGCCACTGGGCGCCAGGCCGTGGTGGCCTTCGACCACGCCTACCATGGACGCACCAACCTGACCATGGGCCTCACCGCCAAGGCCGCCCCCTACAAGCGCGGCTTCGGCCCGCTGGCCCCGGAAATCTACCGGATGCCGATGAGCTACCCGTACCGTGAGGAAAACCCGAACATCTCCGGCAAGGAAGCGGCCGAGCGCGCCATCCTGGCCATGGAAAAGCAGATCGGCGGGGACCAGATCGCCGCGATCATCATTGAACCAATCCAGGGTGAGGGCGGCTTCATCGTCCCGGCCACCGGCTTCCTGCCGCGGGTCGCCGAATGGGCCAAGGAAAACGGCATCGTGTTCATCGCCGACGAAGTCCAGGCCGGCTTCGCCCGCTCCGGCGCCTGGTTCGCCTCCGATATCGAGGGCATCGAACCAGACCTGGTGACCGTGGCCAAGGGCATCGCCGGGGGCATGCCGCTGTCCGGTGTGGTGGGCCGCGCCGAACTGCTGGACTCCGTGCACGGCGGTGGACTGGGCGGCACCTACGGCGGCAACCCGGTCGCCGTGGCCGCGGCCCTGGAGAGCATCAAGTTCATGGACGAGCAGGACCTGCCCGGTCGTGCCCGCGAAATCGAATCCCAGTTCTTCGAGCGCTTCACCGCGCTGCAGAAGGATGTCCCGGCCGTGGGTGACGTGCGCGGCCGCGGGGCCATGGTGGCCATCGAATTCGTCAAGCCCGGCGGCAAGGAGCCGAACGCGGAGCTGACCAAGAAGGTCGCCGCCCAGTGCCTGGAGGACGGTGTGCTGATCCTGACCTGCGGCACCTACGGCAACGTCATCCGCCTGCTGCCGCCGCTGGTGATCAGCGACGAACTGCTCACCGACGGCTTCGACGTGCTGGAAGCGGCCATCCGCCAGCACGCCTAGTTCTTCACCGGGACCCTGTTTTCAAGCTCGGGGATCCGGTGAGCACGACGCCGGGGTGCCAGGACCATTGGTTCTGGCACCCCGGCGTCGTTTTTGCCCCCTTACCGCCGGCCGGCTGGGGCGGGGCGGG